>NZ_JAOTGI010000005.1:0-93607 GCF_044427255.1 Streptococcus sp. 2021WUSS126
TCACTATTATCAACATTTTTAGTCAAAAACAGAACTTAGTCTGAGACTAAATTCTGTTGGTTTGATGCAGTTTTCTCAGACTAACTTCTAGAATGTCTGAAACTAGAACTTACTTTGAGAATTTACCTTGCCCTTTTATGTTACAATAATCAAAAGGAATAGGAGAGTGACTATGGTTATTTCAATGAAAAATGTTCATTACAAGCGACAGGGGAAAACTATTTTAGAAGACATCAACTGGGAATTTAGGAAGGGAGAGCGTTGGGCTATTTTAGGACTCAATGGGGCTGGAAAGTCAACCCTCCTTCGCATTTTAATGGCTGAGTTTTGGAAGACCTCTGGTGACTTGACGGTTCTTGGAGTGGAGTTTGGCAAGGGAGATATTCCTAGCCTACGCACTAAGATTGGGGTCGTTGGTTCTTTCCTTGCAGAACGCTTTCCCATTGATTTGACAGCTGAACAGATTGTCTTGACTGGAAAGTACAAATCCTCCATCCTCTACCGTGAATACGGTCAAACTGAATTGGATGAAGCCATAGACATGCTCAAAACCATTAAGGCTGAGCACTTGATTGGTCGGACCTATGCTAGTTTGTCACAAGGTGAACGCCAACTCCTGCTAATCGCCCGCAGTTTGATGGAAGAGCCGGCTATTTTGATTTTGGACGAGGCTACTGTGGGCTTAGACCTTTTGGCTCGCGAACGCCTGCTCCACCACATCGACCATATCTGCCAACTCCCAACGGCTCCTGCCATTATCTACGTCACCCATCACGCCGAAGAAATCACTGATAATTTCACCCATGTCCTCCTGCTCAAAGATGGCATAGTCTTGGCACAGGGACCCAAAGAAGACATCCTGACACCTGAACTCCTCAGCGATTTTTATGGCAATCAGGTGGAATTGATTGACTTGGGTGAGGGAAGATTGTTCATTAAGCCGATATTATAAAAAACAAATCCAGCCCTAGTTTGAGCTGGATTTTAATCGTTCCACCATCACCAAAAATGGTGGGGTATTGACTTGATTGAGCGGTTTGTAGAGCATGGCTGTAAACACGGTCTGGTCTAACTGGCTGATAAAGTCTAAGACTGCATCCTTCTCAAGAGCTCCGCCCTCGTGACCATAGTAAATCATGATGGCTAGACGACCACCCACCACCAGACGGTCAAGGACTTTTTCGATGGCTTGAAGGGTGGTTGCAGGCAGGGTGATGACTGACTTATCCGCCGAAGGAAGATAGCCCAGATTAAAAATTGCTGCCTTGCATTCCTCCACATACTGGTCTAGGTTTTCGTGTCCTGTCAAAACCAATTGGGCATTGGTCAAGCCAGCTTTTTCTAGTTTTTCAGCCGTTGTGGTCAGGGCTTGTTCCTGAATATCAAAGGCCACAACTTTTCCTGCTCGTTGGGCTAAAAATAGCGTGTCGTGTCCATTTCCCATCGTCGCATCGACCGCTAGGTCCTGGTCTGTTAATATCTCATCTAAAAAGGCATGGGCCATGTGTAAAGGTCTAAGCATTTTCTCTCCTAATGTACTCTATTTTCATAAAATGTATCACACTTAGTATAGCATATTTTCTATCTTCAAAAAAATTATAAAAAATATCTCATTTTCCTCACCCAGTTACGAATAAATAGGTATGAAGACTATTATCCTATTTTTCCTTGGAGCTTCTATCGGCTCCTTCTTGGGATTGGTCATCGACCGTTTCCCTGAACAGTCCATTATCGCCCCCTCTAGTCACTGTAATACCTGCAAGCGACGGCTCAAAGCCTGGGACCTCATTCCAATCCTGTCCCAGCTTTCGACAAAATCCAAATGCCGTTACTGCAAGGCGAAGATACCTTATTGGTATCTGGGACTAGAATTCTTAGCTGGTCTAGTCGTCCTGCTCTGCCATTTTCAGGTCCTAAACCTGACCGAAACCATTCTCATCTTGGCAGGACTTGTTTTGACCATTTACGACATTAAGCATCAGGAATATCCTTTTGCTGTCTGGCTCGTTTTTACTTTTATAGCTCTGGTACTCTCCCAGCTCAACTGGCTTTTCTGTGGCTTTTTACTCTTGGCCTATCTGACTGAAAAATTGCAAGTCAATATTGGTTCTGGTGACTTTCTCTATCTGGCAAGTTTGGCCTTAATATGTGGATTTACAGAACTCCTCTGGATTATCCAGATTAGTTCCCTCCTAGGGCTTCTTGTCTTCACTATTTTCAAACCCAAGTCTATTCCCTACGTACCACTCCTTTTCATTTCAAGTATTCCTATCATTCTGTGCACCTAAATCGAGTTTTTCTCGATTTTTTTGTTATAATAGAAGGCATATTAGAGTTCAACTCCATCAAAATAATTGGAGTGCCTTCTTGATAGGAAGGCAAAAGGAGAAACGTTATGACACTATTTAAGGATGACAGTTTAACCCTGCATACCGACCTTTATCAAATCAACATGATGCAGGTCTATTTTGACCAAAACATCCACAATAAACACGCTGTATTCGAAGTCTATTTCCGTTCACAACCTTTTAAAAATGGCTACGCTGTATTTGCCGGTTTGGAACGCGTTGTAAACTACCTCAACAATCTCAGCTTTAGCCAGACAGACATTGACTATCTGACAGAACTGGGTTATCCGCAGGCTTTCCTTGATTACTTGTCCCAATTGGAAATGACTCTCACTGTCCGTTCGGCTAAGGAGGGCGACCTGGTCTACGCTAACGAACCCATTCTTCAAATCGAAGGACCATTGGCACAATGCCAACTAATCGAAACTGCCCTCTTAAACATCGTCAACTACCAAACCCTGATTGCTACAAAAGCTCGCCGTATCAAGGCCGTCATTGAAGATGAGCCCTTGATGGAATTTGGCACTCGCCGTGCCCAAGAAATGGATGCTGCTATCTGGGGTACACGTGCAGCCTTTATTGGTGGAGCATCTGCGACTTCCAATGTTCGAGCTGGCAAAATCTTCGGCATCCCTGTTGCTGGTACCCATGCCCACGCCTTGGTTCAAACATACGGAGATGATTACAAGGCTTTCAAAGCCTACGCTGAAACCCATCATGACTGTGTCTTCCTCGTTGATACCTATGATACGCTTCGTATTGGTGTTCCAGCAGCCATCAAGGTTGCCAAGGAAATGGGAGATAAGATTAACTTCAAAGGGGTTCGGATTGATTCAGGCGATATGGCCTATATTTCCAAGAAAGTTCGTCAGCAATTAGATGATGCAGGTTTTACAGATGCGAAGATTTACGCATCTAATGACCTGGATGAAAATACCATCCTCAACCTCAAAATGCAAAAGGCAAAAATTGATGTCTGGGGAGTTGGTACCAAACTCATCACCGCCTACGACCAACCTGCCTTGGGCGCTGTCTACAAGATTGTATCCATCGAAGATGAAGATGGAAATATGCGTGACACCATCAAGCTGTCTTCTAATGCGGAAAAAGTCTCCACTCCTGGTAAGAAACAGGTTTGGCGCATCACCTCCAAAGAAAAAGGAAAATCAGAAGGGGACTACATCACCTTTGCGGACACTGATGTCACACAGATGGATAGTATCTATATGTTCCATCCAACTTACACCTACATCAATAAAACCATCGAGAACTTTGATGCACGTCCTCTCCTAGTTCCTATTTTCGAAAAAGGAAAACAGGTCTATAAACTTCCAAGCCTAGCGGAAATTCAAACCTATGCCAATCAAGAATTTGATAGGCTCTGGGATGAATACAAACGTGTACTCAACCCACAGCTCTATCCAGTCGACTTGGCACAAGATGTTTGGGATAATAAGATGAACCTCATCAATCGTATTCGCAAACAAACTCAGACCAAATCCATCTAAGAAAGGTATGTTATGACCCTACAGGAAACAATCATCAAAGAATTAGGTGTCAAGCCAAGCATTGACCCCAAAGAAGAAATCCGTCGCTCCATCGACTTTCTCAAAGACTACCTGAAAAAACACCCATTTTTGAAAACCTATGTCTTAGGGATTTCTGGTGGACAAGATTCGACCTTGGCTGGTCGTTTGGCTCAGCTGACTATGGAAGAAATGCGGGCGGAAACAGGTGACGACTCCTACCAATTTATCGCTATCCGCCTCCCTTACGGCGTGCAAGCTGACGAGTCCGACGCCCAAGCAGCCCTAGCCTTTATTCAACCAGATGTCAGCTTAACCATCAACATCAAGGAATCAACAGATGCCATGGTGGCTGCAGTCAATGCAAATGGGCTTGCTATGTCTGATTTTAATAAGGGAAATGCTAAAGCCCGCATGCGCATGATTGCCCAATACGCTATCGCTGGGGAACGCAAGGGGGCGGTTATCGGAACCGACCATGCCGCTGAAAATATCACTGGCTTCTTTACCAAGCACGGCGACGGTGGCGCAGACATTCTCCCCCTCTTCCGCCTCAATAAACGCCAAGGAAAACAGCTTCTAGCTGAACTGGGGGCAGATGAAAAACTCTACCTCAAAGTCCCTACTGCAGACTTGGAAGAAGACAAACCTGGCCTTGCTGACGAAGTCGCACTCGGTGTTAGCTATAACCAAATCGACGACTATCTCGAAGGTAAAACCATCGACCCTCAAGCCCAAACCATTATCGAAGGATGGTGGAATAAAACAGCCCATAAACGCCACCTACCAATCACGATTTTTGATGACTTTTGGAAATAATACTCTTCGAAAATCAAAATCAAACGTTGTTGACTTGATTTGATGACTGAAAAGCTCCTGTGGAGGTTTTCAGCCAGTTACCTTGAAATATAAAAGGAATAGAGTTCTAACATCAACTTGAAGGTGCAAACAATGTTCGCTATATTTCCAACCTTCAACTATCTCCCAGATAGTTTTGACGCGAAACATGTTCGCTATATTTCCAACCTTCAACTATCTCCCAGATAGTTTTGACGCGAAACATGTTCGCTATATTTCCAACCTTCAACTATCTCCCAGATAGTTGAAGCTAGGCTACTTTTGATTTTCATCGAATAATAAAAAATGGAGCCCTGACAGTTGAACCGTCAGGGGTTTTGTTTTTTATTATAACTTCAAACCATAATGAAAAAAGCCCACGCAGGAAAAAACATCCTGCGTGGGCGTCAATGGACACGGTGCCACCTCACTATGGACTCGACTAGAAAAGTCCATAACTTTTTCTCCTCTAACAAAGAGGCGCACGATAAGGGGTGCGGACCGAACTCTCATTGTTTCGAATTCATCGAACCAAACTCGCTTTACTAAACCAGACAATCCATAAAATGGATACGAATGCTTGTTTGGCATCAGCCCATTTCATAAACCTCTATCATCTATTCACACCAACCATAGACTCTCTAAAGACAAAGTGTTTATTACTTTTTCTGATTACTTGTAATTATACGTTACAAAATCGGAATGGTCAAGTAATTTTTAGAAATTTTCTAAACAATTTGAAAATTCAGTTTCCATTGCCTGAATCCATTAAAAACTAACAAAAAGCCACTCTGCTTAAGTGACTTTCTATAAAACTGTACTCACAAGCGAAGCGCTTATATCAAAGATAGTTTTAACTAATCAAGGTCATTTTTAAGGGAATACTGACTGTATTTCAAAAAAATAACGATATGTAGCTTAAACAATAGCCTTAGATGGACATTCTGAACCTGTGACGGTAGGTTCTAAGACTCCTGTTTGGAAAGGATTATCCCTCTCTTTATCAATGAATAGGTAAAATAGGCTAGTATTCCCCCCATTGTATTGATCCATAAATCATCGATTTCAAAGACGCGCTGGGCATCAATCAGCAAATCCAGTAGTAATTGTGTGCATTCAATAAAAAGACTGATACAAAAACTATAACGAATCACCGCTCGAAGGCTCCGCCATTCTTCCCTAAGAAACAAAAGAAGAAAAATCAGAGGGAAAAGTAGAAAAATGTTAGTGATGTTTTGCAAGAAAATCCATCCTAGGTCCGCCAAACTATCTACCTTGTCCCCGTTGACGATGCTGTTGAAAGGCGTTGGTAAAAGATAGAGACGGCCGATTTGAATAATTCCTGGGGTCGAGAAATCCTTATACTGAGGGTACCAAGTCTGAGGTAGAAAACAAAGTAAAACAATAGCCAGAGCATAGGCTCCAGCTAAGGTCTTACAAATCTGTCTTCCTAGCTTGGTCAAGTTTCCATCTGCTTGGAAGAATGTTCTCATGCTCGAATACCTGCCTTTGCTTTTGCGGCTGCAATACGAGCACGTGCTTTTTCACGGTCTTTCTTGAGCGTATTGGAGCGCAATTGACCACAGGCAGCATCAATATCTGTACCATGTTCCTGACGAACGACACAGTTAACACCATTTTTCTTCAAAACATCAAAGAAAGCAAGAGTACGTTCCTTGGTTGAACGACTGTACTGGTCATGTTCACTAACTGGGTTATAAGGAATCAGGTTGATATAAGACAATTTACGGATGTTCTTGGTCAAGTCAGCCAATTCCTGTGCCTGTTCCACTCCATCGTTGACCTCATTGAGCATAATATACTCAAAAGTCACACGGCGGTTGGTCACTTTGATATAGTCTTCGATTGCTTCAAAAAGAACTTCTATAGGGAATTTGCGGTTAATCCGCATAATGCTCGAACGAAGGTCATTATTTGGCGCATGTAGAGATACTGCCAAATTAACTTGGACTCCTTCACGTGCAAACTCACGAATTTTAGGTGCTAAACCTGACGTCGAAACAGTGATGTGACGGGCACCAATTGCCAAGCCCTTGTCGTCATTAACCACTCGCAAGAAGGTCATAACATTATCGTAGTTATCAAGCGGCTCACCAATCCCCATCACAACGATATGGCTAACACGCTCATTCTGATTGCGCTCATCCAAGTACTTTTGTACCAACATAATCTGAGCCACAATCTCACCGCTAGTCAAGTCACGTTGCTTAGGAATCAATCCAGATGCACAGAATGTACAGCCGATATTACAGCCAACTTGTGTCGTTACACAGACAGAAAGACCATAGTGCTGGTGCATGAGAACTGTCTCAATCAACATGCCATCTGGCAGTTCAAAGAGGTATTTGATAGTACCGTCCTTAGACTCCTGTACAATCCGTTGTTTGAGCGGGTTAACTACAAAATGTTCTTCCAACTTTTCAATCAAAGATTTTGGCAAGTTGGTCATTTCCGCAAAGGATTGGACACGAGAACGGTAAAGCCATTCCCAAATTTGAGTAGCACGGAACTTCTTCTCTCCGTTTTCTAAAATCCAATCAACCAGATTGGCTTGACTAAATGCATAAATTGATGGTTTCATATTTCTCCCTATTTCTGGCGGATAACAAAGTTACGCTTCACTTCATTGATTTCACGCTTGCTCTGCTTATGCTCACGTTTTTGAGAACGCTCCGTTTGACTCGCCTTAACACCAGCATTTTTCATAGTAAAATGACGCTGTTCCGACTGTTTGTTTTGCTGCTTCCCTTTTTTCTGACGGTCATTGCGATTATTTTTGTTTTCTTTTGGTGCAATAGGCTCCGTCCGCTGTTGATTTCTGTTGCGATTGCGAGAACGACTCCGCTTGCGACGCGGTCTGTCCTCCTCCTCAGCAGGCAAGTCTTGTGGATTCGGATTGGCTAAGACGAAATAAGCACAACCAAAATTACAATACTCCGTCAAATAGTCGTCCAAACGGCTGATTTTTAAGTCTGATTTAACATTTTTATCGTCTGTATAGAATCCCCTTAATCTCAGCTGCTCATTGCCCCAATCTCCCACGATATAATCAAACTTGAGCATGAGTTGTGAAAAACGTTGTCCAAAAATCGTCTGGTCAAAAGCATTTTTGTAATCTTCCAAAAGGTCCAATTCAATATTTTCAGATACAACCTTATCTCCGACACGAGCAAAACTCGGACCAGGGTATTTATTATAGTTATACATTTCAGGTGAAATTTCTTTTTTCATTTGTCCTCCTATCTTATAAAATCTTCATACGTAAAAATCATTTGATTAATAATCTATCTGGTCAGAATCTAAATTCTCACACTTAACCTTATCATTATAACACGATTTATCTGGAAATTCTTCTACTTTACCATTTAGGAGAAATTTCTGACAATTATAATGTTATTCTCGAACAAAAAGGACGATTTACTCGCCCTTTGTTTTCTTCAAATAATCAATAGCCTCTTGAACAGTTTTCACAGGAACTACCTCAATATCCAATCCTGCTTTCTCCGCGGCTTCCTTAGCTTCTTCATAGTTCGTTTTAGCCTTTGGGTTTTTCTTCAAAACTTCTACATCAACTGGATTGTTTGGTACAAAAAAGATACTTGCACCAGACTTAGCTGCCGAAATAACCTTCTTATCAGCACCACCAATGTCACCTACTTTTCCATCCTGCTCGATAGTCCCCGTACCAGCAATAATCCGACCACCACGTAAGTCAGGCTCTGCGAGTTGAGTATAGATGGCAAGTGTAAACATCAGACCAGCACTTGGACCACCAATATCTCCCGTTTGGAAATCAATCGGAACCGAACTTTGAACCTCTGTATGGTCTACGAGAGTGATGCCTATTCCGTTTTTGCCATTAGACAATTTGATAATCTTACCGTCCGCAGATTTCTCCTGACCAGCGCTAATATAACCAACTGTTACATCACTTCCAACCTCCAAGCCACTCACATATTTAATCAAATCAGGAGAAGACTCAAATGTTTTTCCATTAACACTCACAACGGTATCTGCAATATTAAGGACTTTTTTAAAGGTTGAATCATCCGTCAAGGCAAGCACATAGACACCAAAGAAATCAAGATTGACTTCTTTTCCTGCCAAGGTCAATCCTTGATACTTCGCCATATTTTGCGAAGTCTCCATGTAAAACCGTGCTATACGGAAATACTCCTCATTGTCGGCCCCTCCTGTCATCTCTTCAGAGGAACGAACTGTCGTATAAGGATCAAACTGAGCAGCGAATAGTTGTAAAGCTGTAGCTTGTTGGACTGATACATAGGTGAAATTGTAAGAGCCACCCTCTTGGTCTATTTGATTGTTCACCGTTAGTACCTGACGAATATCAGCAGCTCCACCTGGACTTTCCAGATAATAAGGCAGACGAACAAAAACGGCAAACCAAATCAAAAGAGTTCCTAAAACAATAGATGCAATTAAGGTTAACTTCCTATTTTTCTTCATTCTTTCTAATCTCCTCACTAACAATTTCTGGAACATAAGGACCTATGTCCTGTTTGAAATACAGCAATTCTCGAACCTGGCTGGATGATACGAACTTAAGCTCTGGCTTGGCGATTAAATAAATAGTTTCCAAATCTGGTGCCAACTGACGATTGTAAAAATCAAAATTTGACTCGTATTCCAAATCGGTCGCATTACGCAATCCTCGGACCAAATGTGTTACTCCATAGCGCTTAGCTACATCGACTACCAATTCATTTTCAGACAGAACGACCTCGATATTCTCCATTCCTACAAAAAGCTTCTCCAAAATGGCTTTTCTCTCCAAGCCTGTCAAGAGTCCTGCCTTTTTAGGATTGGTAAAAACTCCCACATATAATTTATCAAATAGTCCACTCGCTCGTTCAATTAAGTCCAAGTGTCCATTGGTAATGGGGTCAAATGAGCCCGTAAACAATCCAATCTTATCTGACATATACTGTTACCTTACTAATTCCGTAGAGTTTCTCTTTCCATATCCCCAGCTCTGCTATTTCCTCTGGAAGAGAGACCGCCTTATCCGTTTCGCAGACTACCATAACATCATCTGCTAGTAAGTCACGGCGACAAAGTTCTGTTATCACATCTTCAATTTCCTGCTCTGCATAAGGAGGGTCCAAGAATACCAGGTCGAAAGGACCTCCCACACTGTTCAAAGCCTGTCTAGCTTCCATTGCTAGAAGCTGAAATTTATCTGCTTCCTTAGTCATTGCAATATTTTCACGGATAATGGCTTGTGCTCGTCGATCTCGCTCAACCAGAACTGCTGACTCCATGCCACGAGATATAGCCTCGATAGATAAACCACCACTGCCGGCGTACAAGTCAAGAACTCTACCACCCTCAAAATAGGGACCAATCATATTAAACATGGCTCCACGGACCTTATCCGATGTCGGTCTGGTTGTTTTTCCATCTAACGTTTTCAGTGGTCTTCCACCATAGCTTCCCGATACAATTCTCATAAGGTATATTATAGCAAAAAATGAAGCTCGTTGCTGAAACCAAGTGCACTTCCTGCTTTCCTTTTTGCACCAACTTTTTCAACCTTCTGCCAAATACACTCTCAACCGCTATAGCAGGAAATCATTCTCGCACTATTCAACAAAATGATAAAAATAAAAAGCAAGGAAATTCTGTTTTACGCGAAATTCCTCACTCTTATCGTATGTATTCAAACTAGATCGTTACAAGAAAAAATTAGTGTTGAAATACAAATAGCTATTTTTTCCAGTATGCTAATACGCCATAAAGAACCAGTAGCAAAAAAGCCTACGGATTATCTGGTGAACTCTCGTCAGCTGTTGGAACTGTTTCCACTGACTCAACCAGGCTAGTTGTTGAATCTGTCGTTTCCTCCGGTGTTTCAGAAACTGTTGGAGTTTCTACCACAGGTGCTCCTTCACTAGTCGGAGGGACTGAAGTGCTTGTACTAGTTGACGCCACGCTGCTTGTATACTGGCTTGTTGAAGTCACACTTTGGTTTCCATATATATTTTGATTAGGTACTACATAAGATTCTTGTGAGGCCTCACTAGCTTCAGCAAGGTCCGTTGACTGACTGGTCCCTGTTTCAGATACTTTTTTCTCATCAGCTACTTTTTGGGCTGCTTCCGCCCTGACCAACTCTGCTTTTAGCTTAGCCTGTGTTTGAGCATCTGTCTGCTGTCCCACTAGCTCTTTTACTTGGTCAATCCGTTTCTGTAATGCTGCTTTTTTAGTCGCATCCGTAACCTTGTTTACTGCAGATTGTGCCTCTGCAAGTTTCTCTTCAGTATGTGTTCCTTCCAATACAATGACAGCATTCTCAGCATCCTGAAATACTGTATCAACCGTTTTTTTCTGATTGGGCACTTGCTGTACTGTCTTTGTATCACTTGTTTCGCTTTGAGCATTTTTATACCAACTAGCGCCTAAGCTAATCAATAAAATAAGTCCCATAAAAGAAATAATGCCAATTTCTGCCAATGACAACTTTTCAAATTTCTTTTCCATATTTTTGCCCTTATCCGTCTTATTGCATAAGAAAATACTCTAGCCTACTGACAATGCTACTTAGTCGTTTTTACCTTACCATTCCATCCGTTTAGACCATAGCTTAAAATATAGATTTCGTTAAAGCCCTGTTTCTTCAGATGAAGGGCTGCAGGCGTTACCAACTGACCACGATCATTCTCATAGATTAAGACAGGTCTATCCTTACGCAAAGCAGCTGTAGACTGGCGTAATTGCTGGTAAGGAATATTTCTCGCACCTAAGATATGCTTACGATTAAACTCACTCGGGTCTCGCAGGTCAATCAACTGACCTCCGTGTATCTTTTCTGCAAATTCTGCATTATCAATCACCGTCGCCGCACGGCGCAATCTCCAGTAATTAAAACCCATCCAGGCTCCCAATACTGCCAAAAATACTAAAAATACCCAAAATGTTTCCATCACTCATTCTCCCTTGATTTCTGATACTCTAATTCCAAACGATGTTCACGCCTCAAAACAAGCTCTGCTTCCATATATTCCAACCGATCTAAGACACCTGCCTGATAGATTCTATTTAATTCTATCTGCATCATTTCAATATCGTAGAGACGGTTGCCCATATAGACAATTATACCAAACCGTTTGAGTAATTGTTGCACATCATAAAGTCTTTTCATAAAAAAATTGTAGCAGAATTTTAGGTGTTTTTCAATAGAAAATTGAAGGCGGCTGGCTCTGTCAAAAGGAAAAAACTGCCCTATGACAGCCCTTCCACATATATTAAAGCACCTTGCTTATAAATACCCCTTTTCCTGTGCAATTCTGACAGCAGCCGTACGATTTTCAGCACCTAATTTGGACAGAATAGAGGTCATGTAGTTGCGGACCGTCCCGTCAGACAAGTAGAGACGGCTAGCAATTTCCTTATTGGACAATCCATTCGCCACCAACTTAAGTAGGTGACATTCTTGTTCCGTCAAGGGACTGCGTTGGGTCAGGAGAATGTCCATTAACTCTGGCGAGTATTCCTTTCGCCCTGCCAAGACCGTTTCAATGGTCCGCATAAGATCCGAAATGGAGCGTTCTTTGAGCACATAGGCATCTACATCAGCCTTGACCGCCCGCTCAAAATAGCCTGGTCGCTTAAAGGTGGTCATGATGACAACCTTGACGGGTAAGGATTTCGCTCGCACCCATTCCAAGACATCCAGCCCCGTCTTCTCAGGCATTTCAATGTCTAAGAGTAGCACATCTACTTGCTCTTTTTCCAAAAGAGCAAGGGCCTGACTGCCGTTCTCTGCCTGTAAAACAGCCTCAACCGCATCTTGAAAGGCCAAGAGCTGACAGAGGGCGTCCCGCAGCATTGCTTGATCTTCTGCGACTAAGATTCTCATTCTACCACCTCCTCAAGCGGAATTCGTATGGACAGGCGGGTTGGGTGAGCCAGAGAAAGAAATTCCAAACTCCCCTGCACCGTCACCAGTCTATCCTTTATGGTATGCAATTCTTGACCTGTTAACTGGGCAAAGCCCACACCATTGTCTTCGTAGTACAAGACTAGTTCTTGCTGGTCTTCTTCAACTATCAACCGGCACTTGCTAGCCTGGCTGTGTTTGAGCAGGTTATTGCCCAACTCTCTCAGCACCATGGCCAGTTTGTTCTGGACAGGCAAGCTGAGCTGCTCTGCTATTTCCCCACCCAAAACAACCAAATCCACTCCTGCCAAGTCCAACATCTGCTGCAAAATCTGGAGTTCCTCTGCCACGGTATGCTGCTTGAGGGACTGGACAATCTGGCGGACATCCTGCATGGAGTCCTTGGCTAAGGTCTGGAGCTCCTGCACTTCCTTCTTGGCCTGGTCTATCTGGTCGTGGTCCAAAAGGGTCTTGACCAGCTCTGCCTTGATGGACAGCATAGCAAAGACATGCCCAAGGGTATCGTGCAAGTCCTGACCGATGCGGTTGCGTTCGTTCTCAGCAAGCAGGAGGTTAATGGAAGCATTTTGCTCCTGAATCCGTTGCTGAAGAGCTTCCCGCTTGGTTTCAATCCAGCTAAAAATTAGCAAGGCCAAGCCGAAAAAGTGAATGATGAGTGTGAAGGCACGCATCTCAAAGGGAACAGGTCCAAAAAGAGCCCAGAGGGTAATAGCCAGCAACAAGATCCCATAGGACACCGTCCGATAGGTCGGCCGAGTTTCTTTATAATACCAGCTCAGCATATTGGACAGGTTGAAGATGAAGAGTGAAAATTGCAGATTGCCCCAAAAACTCATGACGGCTATATAGCCAATCAGGTAAAACCAGCCCAGCATGGAATAGAGCTTGTGGTCGGTGTAAAAGAGAGAACAATAGACTAGGGCAAAGAGAATGGTTGCTAGAATAACCGCCGTCGGATTTGGACTATACTGGGCGTAATAAAGTGGAAAATAGAGAAAGACCATGCCCACGAAGAACATGAGTGGTATCTTTCTTTTTTCAAAAATCATGGGTCACCTCACTGCTGTTCAGATTTTCTATGAATAGCCAGAGCAATTCCTAAGAAAATTATGGCATATCCTAGGACAATTAGCAAGGATTTCCAGAGAAAAACTCCCTCTTGGGCATAGGTGGTCACCAGCTGATTGACATGGTAGCTGGGCATAAGTTTGCAAATTCGCTGTACCCAGTCAGGAAAGAGGGAGACAGGCATCCAAGAGCCACCCATGATAGCCAGAACAAAGTAGAGCAAGTTGGCCACCACCGACATGGTTTGTTCCGACTGGATTTGCACCAAAAGTAAGCCAATGGCTAGAAATACGATAGAAGTTACTAAAAGCAAGAGAGCCGAAATTCCCCATTCTTGAGCTGTCATCTCAACTCCCTTGACTAAGCCACCCACCGCAAAGACAATGGCAATGGAAGACACAAAGCAGAGCAAGACCCGCACGAGTTTGGACAGATAATATTGCCAGATTGGTAGGGGAGAATGCTGGATAAAGGTCAACCAACTATTGTTTCTATCCTCCGCCAACATCATGGGAAAGGTAAAAAGGGCAAAGCCCGACATAGAAAAGCCTGTCATGGTCAGCATATAGGACTGGATAAAGGCCTTTTGCATGGCTGTATCATCAAACTGGACCGTTGATGAGAAAATCAGGAAAAAGATGACGGGCATGCCGATAGATAGGAGAAAAACTCCCAAACTTCTAGATAATTTGACCGCTTCTACTTGCACCAATGCTTTCATGATTCTCCCTCCCTTGTCTTGTCAAATAGGCTGTTGAGCAGGGTCTTGTTCTGCACCTCTAAGTCTGAAATCCGACAGCCTGCTTCCTGCAAATTCGCCCAAACCTGCTCAATGGCACGGGTCTTGAAGCTGACCGTGTCCTGCTTATAGCTGATGTTATAAATCGCGTCCAAGCCCTCTACCACCGTCGCAAAGCGGATTGGCAGTGCTACTTCTTTTTCCTGCTCCTCACTTCGCATGGCAAACGGCGTCGTATCCCGCAAGAGCCTACCCTGGTGCAAGACCAAAATCCGCTCCGCCGTATGCTCCACTTCCTCGATGTAGTGGCTAGTATAAAAAATGGTCACGCCCTTTTCCTTCAAGTCATGGACAATCTCCCAAAAACGCTGACGGGTCGACGTATCCATGCCCGCTGTTGGCTCGTCCAAAAAGAGTAACTTGGGCTTGCCAATCAGGCAAATGACAAAGGCCAAGAGTCGCTTCTGACCACCCGATAGTTTGCCCGCCAGCTGATTTTTTTGATCTGGGGAAAAGCGGAGCAGGCTGTCGATTTCCACATCTGTCAGACTGTCCTTGTAGATAGCTTGGAAAAAGCGGAGCAATTCCCTGACCTTCAAGTCCGTTGGAATAGCATTTTCTTGAGGTAAGACTGCCACTGTTTCTTTATTGGGCCGAGCCTGCGGAGCCAGACCGTCCAACAAGACCTGCCCTTTCGTCACCTTTCTATCGCCCAACAAACAGGACATGAGCGTTGTTTTCCCAGCTCCGTTGGGACCAATCAAGGCCACACATTCCCCAGACTGTATCTCAAAGGAAATATCCGATAAAATGGACCGTCCTTTGATGATTTTTTCTAGTGCTCGTACTTCTATCATCTTTCTACCTCCTACTTCTTGAACATCTTACAATGACAGTATATCTCGAAAAAGGAGACCCTACCAGAAGCCTTTGTCATGGACTTATGTGACAAATGTCATATTATACTCAATGAAAATCAAAAGTAGCCTAGGAAACGAAGTCGAAGATAGAACTCTGTTACTATCTTGTTTCAAGGTAACAGGCTGAAAAGCTCCACCGGAGCTTTTCACTCATCAAGGCTCTTGACAACGGATAATGTTGATTTTCGAAGAGTATTAAATAATGCAGCAAAAAAGAGTCCCACTGGGGACCCTTCATCTATTTACAACTTAGGCGCTTGACCAAGTTCTGCTTGCAACATCCAAATATGTTTTTCAATACTAGCCTTAGCCACATTGAAAATGTCGTTGGTTACGCTGTCACCTTCTTCATCACTGACATCAAATCCCTTTTGGAAAAGAGCAGCCAGATAGCGGAACACCTCTACCACACGCGCCAATTGCTCTTCAATCGTTACAGTGTAATCACCAGGAACTTCCTTGAGCTGACTATTTTCACTAAACTCTTTAAGGGTAGAAAATGGTGCCCCACCTAAGGTGATTAAACGCTCACTCATCTCATCCAAATAGCCATCAATTTCTTCCATATATTCATCCATCTTTGGATGCCAAATCATAAAGCCACGACCACGCATATACCAATGAACTTGATGGAGGATAGAATGGGCTACTGATAAATCGGCCACCGCTTGATTCAAAACAGCCTTAGAATCAGCCAGTGATGGACGCGGGCTGAAAGACGCAATTTCTGCTGGAGATTGATAATATTTTTGTTTCATCATATATCACCCTTTCTTTTATTTATAATTATTATAAATAAAAGAAGAAAAAATTGCAAGAATTATCCCTCATCCTCCTCTGGCTTATTGACAAACAAATCCCTTGCTATATTAACTTATATACGTTAGACTAGTAAGTAAGAATAGTATGTGATTTTCTTTTTAGAAAGTCATCGCCCCATCTGTATATATAAGGAGGGATTTTATGTCAGAAGAAAAATTTGACGCAAAACTAGAACAGCTATCTGGCTCTGCAAAAGAGGTAATTGGTAAGTTGACCGGCGACAAGGAAATCGAAGTTGAAGGACTTGTTGAGAAAGGAATTGGCAAAGCAAAAGAGCTAGTCGAAGATGCAAAAGATGGGCTTGAAGGTGCCATTAACGGCATCAAAAATGCTTTCGACAAAGAAGAGAAATAAACAAAGAGTTCAATATAGGTAGGATTGCTCGTGCACTGTTTGATAATGAACATTACACTCAATTTGGTCTTTTACCTGTAGCCCGAACAAAAATATGCAAGAGAGGGGAACTCAGACATTTACCTGTCGAGTCTGCCCTCTCTTTTCTTATGCCACGAAAGGAGAATCTATGAAAAAAATCGTTTTTGTCTGTCTTGGAAATATTTGTCGTAGCCCTATGGCTGAATTTGTCATGAAAGATTTGACAAATCAATTTCATATTGAAAGCCGTGCTACTTCAAACTGGGAACATGGTAATCCTATCTACCCTGGAACTCAGAAAATTTTCCAAAAGCACAATATTCTCTATGACCAAAATAAATCGTCACAGCAAATGAGCCAGACAGATTTCGAAACATTTGATGTCATCATTGGTATGGACAGCAATAATATCCGAGATTTACAGAAAATGGCACCAGCACATGCTCAAAATAAGATTTTTCAATTCGCAGAAAAATCCGTACCAGACCCTTGGTATACTGGAGATTTTGACGAAACCTACGAAATGGTAAAGAAAGGTTGCCAAGACTGGTTGGACAGGTTACAGGCATTTGACCAAGAATAAGATTTTTTATGTAATATTTTTGTAATATTTGTAAAAAAATGGTAAACTATTTCTGACTGAACTGATAATTTCTTACTGTATCCTAGAAAGAACTGATTAGCGTCGGTCAAATCCTATGAAAGAGTAAAACGATGAAAGAGTTCAAATTACCTAGTATAAAATGGCATGATATAACAAGTCATTTCACCCGTCCAAAACTTGAAATCCTCTCCCTTATTATCATCCTCATCTGTGCCCTCTCTGTATTTACAGGGCAAATTGCCAGCAAGCAAGCCATGACTTTCAATAATGGTGCCCTGCAGTACAACGGTTATGTGGTTGCAAATAAAATGAATGGTCAAGGAAAATTGACCTTTGATAATGGAGATGTCTACGAAGGACAATTTACAAATGGAATTTTCCACGGTCAAGGAACCTACACATCTGCAAGTGGGTGGGTTTATACCGGGCAATTTAAAAACGGTTATGCCGATGGAAAAGGAAAATTGACCACCGAAGGACAAGCTACCTACGAAGGAACTTTTAAACAGGGGATTTATCAATATGAAAATTAAATGGTTATCCGTTATACGTGTGATTGGATTAGTCTTTGTCCTACTCTATCATTTCTTTATCAAATATTTCCCAGGTGGCTTTGTAGGGGTTGACCTCTTCTTTACCCTGTCTGGATATTTGACAACCGCCCTTTTGATTGATGAGTTTGCGAAACATAAAAAAATAGATATTGTCAGCTTTTTCAGAAGAAGGTTCTATCGGATTCTCCCCCCTCTGGTTTTAACGATCCTTTTGGTTCTTCCACTTGCTCTGCTTGTCCGCAATGATTTCATTGCCAATATCGGCAATCAGATAGCCGCTGCGCTCGGATTCATGACAAACTTCTTTGAAATTCTATCTGGTGGTAGTTACGAGAATCAATTTTCACCTCATCTATTTGTGCATACTTGGACCCTAGCCATAGAAGTTCAGTATTACCTTGTCTGGGCTGGTTTAGTTTGGTATCTGACTCGCATCTCAAAAAGTGTGGGGCAACTACGTGGATCAATTTTTCTAACATCTATAAGCCTCTTCTCGCTAAGTTTTTTAGCAATGTCTATCTCAAGTTTCTTTGTGGATAATTTCTCAACTATTTACTACTCGAGCTTCACACATACCTTCCCATTCTTCCTCGGAAGCATTCTCGCAACCATCGCTGGTATCGGAAATACAACAACTGCCTTCCAGCAACAAGTGAATACATTGAGTATCAAACAAGCTATAGGTCTGTTTCTTGGAGGACTAGGAGTAGAACTTCTTCTTCTCTTTACTCTTCAATTCAGTTCCATCTGGACCTATCTAATTGGTTTTCTTCTATCCAGTTTAGCTACAGCAACTATGATTTTTGCTGCTCGGGTACTTCACGAGAAAACCGAAGATGTCAAAGAACCTGCAATTATCCTCTTCTTTGCAAGTATTTCTTATGGTATCTACCTCTTCCATTGGCCCTTGCTCATTATCTTTACACAACTGACAAATGCCTCTATCGCTGCGGGATTATCCTTTGTTTTTTCTACTATCCTATCAACTATCTCCTTCTATATTCTAGAACCATATATTGCTGGTAAAGTAGGAAGTTTGTTTGGATTACCAATGGACTTAAAACCCTATAAAAAATGGCTTCTTAGCAGCTTTGCTTGCTTGACCATAATTAGCTTAGGTATCTGTCTGTTTGCACCAAAATTAGGAAGTTTTGAACAAGAGAGCATGGTTAGCAATCTTTATCAAGCTCAGACCCAACTAAATACAACACGATCTGCTGCTGAAAATGCTAAAGCTACTAGTTTTGAAATTCAAAAAGGAGTTATTATCTTTGGCGATTCTGTTACTGTTCGCGCAAGTTCTGCCATACAGACCGCGCTACCAGATGCACAGATTGATGGAACTGTCAGTCGAAATCTCTCTGAAATTGCTAAATTGATAAATCTTTATCAGCAAAATAATAGTTTGAAAGAGACTGTAGTTGTAGCCCTAGGTACAAATACTACGGATAATTATCAGGAACTACTAGACCAACTAGTCAAAGATTTTCCTAAAGGACGTCGCCTTATTTTTGTCACTCCTTACGATGGAAACTTCACTCCAAGCGAATCCATTTCCTATCAAACAGGTCAATACGAGAAAGAATTGGCTGAAAAATATGATTACATTTCCATTGCAGACTGGTATCAAGTTGCAAAGGATAATCCACCAATTTGGTACAATACCGACCTTGTTCATTTCAATCTTGAAAGTAATGGAGGCGAAGTCTTCGCCCAAACGATAAAAAATGCTGTCGAAGCCGTTGCTGATGGCCCAATCAAAAACTAGATTTATACATCATCATCCTCTGAGAATTTCTCGGAGGATTTTTGCACTATTTTCCGATAAGTCCAGTGCGAACTCTAAGAAATGGCGCTGTGCCTAAGCTCAGTCTCAATAAATCTTGCGAAATAAGGCACTTCTACAAAGGATGACAAATTAAAACTCCTACCTTTTACAGTAGGAGTTGGTGTCAAATTGACTATTTTTGCTTACTTTGGAAACGCCATTCAAAGCGTTTCTGATCGTAAAATGGATACGTCATTTGTAAAAGAGTGACGGCAAGTAGCCAACCGCCGATAATATCTGTCGGATAGTGAACCCCAATATAGATACGGGATACAGCTACCAGGACAGCAAGTAGAATCAACACGGCTTGTAGCACAAGTCTAGCTATGCCTTTCTTCATCCTCTGATGAATAATAATAACAACTGCTCCTGCAATCATCATAGCTGATGCAGTATGCCAGCTAGGAAATGAATAACCGATGGTATCAATCAACCATTCAATACTTGGACGCGGACGTTGGTAGACATATTTCAGGGCTGTGGATGCCACACCCATCGCCGCAAAACTAGCAAGTAGGAAATAAGCTTCTATCTTCCATTTTTTATAGTAGTAAAAGATAGCAGCTAAAATCAAGGTAATAGCTAAAATAATAACCGTATTTCCTAAAACAGTAATAGAGGTCCAAAATTGACTGGCTCCACTTGGTAAATTTCCACGAATGGCAGACTGGACAGTCGAGTCAAAACCTGCTAGGGTAATAGGATAAAATTTTACTACATAGCCCAATATCACAAAGGCCAGAGCAAAAAAAGATGCGTTTCGTAAATGGATTTGTTTATTCTTCATACAATATAGTTTACCTTATAAAGGTTAAACTTTCTTTAAAATAGGTTGGGCTGCTTTGTAACAGATATAAAATATTGCTGAAAGCACAATCCCTTGTAAAAGATTAAAAGGAAGTACCATCATCAAAAGATAGTTAGTCAGACCCAAGATTTCTTTAATATCAAAGTTTGCAAAGGCTGCATAGACAGGCACCGCATAAACGTAATTTAATACCAGCATCACTGCTGTCGAACCAATTGTCGCAACAGAGGCTGCTTTTAAATAATTTTTTATCGCTTGGTCATTTTTCCAGAAATAAGCTACTGCTAAAATGAAAACTGACATAGCTGCAATATTCATCGGTAAACCAATAATTGTCGATGGTCCCTGATTATTTAAAATCAGTTTGAGAAAAGTTCGTACCAAAAGGATAGCAAAACTAGACTTCATATCTAGAATAAGCAGACCAAATAAAATCGGTACGAGAGAAAAATCCACTTCCAGGAAACTGGCTGTTGGAATCAGCGGAAATTTCAAATACATGAGCAGAAAGGATACTGCTGAGAGAATGGCGATAATCGTCATTTTGCGTGTGTTTGTCATAAGGTTCCTCCAATTTTTGAAAATTGAAGAAGCGTGGAAGAGCAGGCAAAAAGCCTCCACTTCGTCTTCTCCCATCCAGACTTTACTGTCGGTTGTGGAATTGCACCACATCAGCTTTCGCTCGCAGACTACCAACGGTCTATTTTGTTCTAATACTGCGTTAGCTCATCTCGACATACATTCAGTATGGTCTTCGATTCGCTGCCTAGTCTTAAAATAAGATAGCCACGTTTTACACTGCCGGTCGGGAATTTCACCCTGCCCTGAAGACTATTTCATCATACCAAAAAAGCCTTGCATTTGCAAGAGCTTGGTAAGTTTTCACTATTTTAACTTGTCCCCATCATAGGTGTGAACCAAATCTAGACCAGCGAACTGTTGCTGCCGAAGAGCCTCATATACAATCATACACGCTGTATTAGAGACATTAAGACTACGCACATGCTTATCATTCATTGGAATACGGATAGCCTTCTCTGGATGTTCACGCATAAAATCTTCTGGCAAGCCCTTATCTTCACGGCCAAATAAGAAATAATGAACGTTCCCATCATTATAGTCTTCATCCGAATAGGTTTTATCAGCAAATTTAGATACTAAGTGAACACGTCCTTGTTTGCTGGCATAATCCATGAATTCTGCTAAATTGTCATAGAAGCGAACATCTAACTTATCCCAATAATCTAGTCCTGCACGTTTCATCTTACGGTCATCAATTGGAAATCCCATAGGCTTAATGATATGGAGAGGACTATTGGTTGCAGCACAAGTTCGAGCAATATTGCCTGTATTCTGTGGAATCTGTGGTTCAAATAAGACAATGTGGTTTTTGGCTGTTTCTTCTATATACTCTAATGTTTCAATATTCATAAGGACCTCTCTGGTGACATTTCACTAAATACGAATACCCTTCGAAAATCAAATCCAAACCATGTCAGCTTCATTTTGCCGTATACCATGCTTGTTTTCTAGTTTCTTTTTTTTGATTTTCATTGAGTAAAAAGACTCGACTGTCTCCTATGGCAAGAAAGACAAAAAAATAGCCACACTGCCCGGAGTCAAGCTCAGCAAACAGCATGGTGAATGATGATTCATTCACTTAACTCACAACAGGTTTGAGTTAAATCAATGAAATCGTGATACTATTGTAGCTTAAAGAAGGCTGAAAATCAAGAGTTTTGCCCCATTTTTTTCAAATTTTCATAGAAAATCATAGAGGCTGGGCAAAAAGACCAACCTCGCTTCTCAGAGTTCGTGTCAACATCTGAGCGCAGTTGTTGATTGGCTTTAACAGTCCAGTGGACTGTTAATATTGAGGTGAACCTGTTTCGCCCTATCTCCAGCCTTCAAAGGTTCCCGAACCTTTGAAGCGAGTACTAAAAACAAACTAATACTCAATGAAAATCAAAAGTAGCCTAGAAAACGAAGTCGAAGATAGAACTCTGTTACTTTCTTATTTCAAGGTAACAGGCTGAAAACTTCCACTGGAGCTTTTCACTCATCAAGGCTCTTGACAACGGATAATTTTGATTTTCGAAGAGTATAAACAACTGTAAATAACAAAAAGTAGGTTGCCCTACTTCTGCCTATTTCTTTTCAGACTAAACCTGTCCGGCACAGGATCTTCCCCACCTTCCACAAAGGGATGACAGCGACCAATTCGAGCCAACCCCATCAAAAAGCCCTTGAGTCCATGTTTTTGTAAGGCCTCGATCATATAAGCCGAACAAGTCGGACGGTAGCGACAAGAGGGCGGAAAAAGGGGAGAAATAAATTTCTGATAGAATCGGACCAAGCCGATCAAGAGTCTAGTCATTATTTTTTAACTGGCTTAGTAATAGCCAGGGTATGTAGCTTACTGATGTCTTTCTTGTTGAGCTTGCGGTATTCTCCTGGACGTAGGCCGGTCAAGTCAAGATTACCAAAGCGAGTACGAGACAGCTTATCTACCTGCAAGCCGACAGCCTCAAACATCTTCTTAACCTGGTGGTTTCGACCTTCATGGATTGTTAATTCTACAACTGAGCGGTTCTTAACAGGGTCCACCTTGATAATCTCATACACCGCAGGCTTGGTCTTTTTGCCATCAATGACAACACCACGGGTCAAGGGACGCAAGACTTCCTTGTTGGCAACCCCTTTGACACGCGCCAAGTAAACCTTATCAATCTCGTTACGTGGGTGAATCATCTCATCTGTAAAATCACCGTCATTGGTCAAAATCAAGACTCCAGATGTATCCCAGTCCAAACGACCAACAGGATAAATCCGCTCCTTAACTGTTGGCAACAAGTCCACAACCGTCTTTCTTCCCTTGTCGTCTGACACACTAGAAATAACACCTCGTGGTTTATTGAGGAGATAGTAGACCTTCTCTTCGTTATAAATTGGTTGTCCCTCAACCTCTACCTTATCACCCGATTTGATAACTGTCCCTAGCTCACGAACAACCTGACCATTTACAGTAACTAGTCCTTGTTTGATTAGTTCTTCTGCCTTACGACGACTGGCAACTCCAGCATGGGCAATGTATTTATTAATTCTCATTTTCTAACTCATTTCTTTCTACGAATAGCTCTGTTTCTTCTTGAATCAAATCTATTTCAGACACATCAGGCAATTCTTCTAGACTATTAATTCCCATGTAATCCAGGAAATAATCCGTTGTCACATAGAGATTTGGTCTACCAAGAACCTCTTTCTTACCGTTCTCACGAATGAGGTCAAAGGCCTGTAATTTACTGATGGCACCGCTGGAATTGACCCCGCGAATATCATCAACTTCAATCCGAGTAATGGGTTGCTTATAGGCTACGATTGATAAGGTTTCCAAAAGAGCCCGTGACATAGTCTGATTGATTGGTGTTTTGGCATAGATTCGCAAAAGATTTGCATATTCTTTTTTAGTAACCAACTTGTAGCGGTTGGAGGATTCTAAGATGGCTAAGCCTGAGGCTTTGTCTGCCATATATTTCTCACTAAGTTTCTCTAACTGCTGGCTGACAGCTGTCGGCTGCATTTCCAACATCTCTGCCAAATTTCGTAACGTCAAGCCATCCTCACCTGCCACAAAGAGCAGGACTTCGATTTCAGCTAAGCGATTCATCTTCACTCCTTACTAGATAAATATCTCCAAAAGTCTCTGTCTGTTCCAAGACGATTTCATGAACCTTGACCAATTCCAAAGTCGCAAGGAAGATCGTAATCATTTCATTGACATCTTGACTTTCTTGAAAAAGCTGACGGAGTTCAAGGCGTGGACCAGTCTCGAAACGACTGCGAACAAAGTCCATCATATCTTCGATTTTATATTCATCACGGGCAATGGTCGCATGAGACTGACGGAGGCTTGTCTGCTTTTCAGCCATTACTTTAGAAAAAGCTAGGAAAATGTCAATGACGGTCTTATCCTTGGCTAATTGTACATCATCATAAATCAAATCTAATTTAGGTTTTGAAAAATAGTTAGCCCGTTCATCATGTTGCTCCCCTAATTTCTCACTGAGAAGCTTGAACTTGCGGTATTCTTCCAACTGGACCAAGAGGTCCATTTCAAGATCATCTTCGGGATCAATTTGCTCAACAACCTTCGGTAATAACCGACGACTTTTGATGACCATCAATTGACTAGCCATGAGCATATATTCTCCCGCTACCTCTAAACGCACGGCTTGCAAGGTAGCAATGTAGGCTAAATATTGCTCGATAACCTCTGTAATCGGAACCTCGTAAATATCTACTTGATACTTGGACACCAGGTGTAGCAGGAGATCAAGTGGCCCTTCAAAATCTTTTAATTTTATATCCATTATCTAAATTTTTCTAAACTCATGCTTGTTTTTAGTCCCAACTGCTTGGCGATTTGGTCCAAGGATTTTCCTTCGTCTATCTGTTTTAGAATATACTGCTCCCGCAACTTTTGGGCTGTCCAATCAGGCTTGCCAATGGACTGGACAAATTCTGTCAGACGATTAAAAAACCATTGACGAGAATAGGTCTGTCCCTTCTTATCGAAGACATAGCGTCCAGACAGATGAGGCTCCATATAGGGGATCAATTCCTTGGGTAGAGTGAGCACACGCTTAGTCGCCCCTTTCTCAACTGTCAGGACTTGAAAATCCAGATTGACCTGCTGACTAGTCAGCTCTGCTATTTCACTAGGAGTCAGCCCCAATAAGGCAATCAAAAGAGCAATCAGTTGCCCATCAAGCCAAGGACTTTCTTGAAAGAGGAGAGTTAAATCCTCACGCTCCAGTTTCTTTTTGACGCTGGCTGGACCTGACATCGTTTGCAATTTATAAAAACGATCCAGGAGATTATTTTCATAAAGAAAGTAGAGAAATTGATTGACCGCTGACATTTTTCTTTTCTGAGCAGCAGGTTTCAAGTCTAGAAGAGACTGCTGATAGACCAAAAGAGACTGTTGGCTAATCTCCCCCTTTGTTACTGTCACAAATTGCTGCAGGTCATAGGTATAGGACTTTTGGCTGTTGACACTGACCTTTTTGCTCTGGATAAAAGATTCAATCGCCTGCTTCATTTCTTGCCTTCTTTTGATGCTAGGGGGAAATTATGCAAGAGAGCATTGATTGCCTTTAAGATGGATTTTCGTGTAATAATGCCTAGAAATTCTCTATTTTCCCCTAGAACTGGTAGGAAGGATTGGTCAACGAGCTTGCGCATGACTTCTGTCAAATCATAGTCCAAACTAACCGTCTCCTCGTCTGTCTTGACAATCAAGGAAATATCTCTGTTCAATTCATCATCTGATAACTCATGCTCAGCCTGGTACTTGATAATCTCCGTCAAGCCAATGGTGCCGAAGAAACAACCGTCTTCTGTCACCACAGGCACACGTGAATAGGTCATGTGACTGAGTAACAGTTTTGCATGGTCAATATTATGCGTATCAATAATTACTGCCAATTTATCCGCTGGTGTCAAGAAAGTTTCTTCCTGGTCCAATAAAAAGGCTTCAAATTCTCTTGCAATCATCTTGAAATATCCTTTGTCAATGCTGGGTAAAGTTGGTGCTGTCGATTGTAGTAATCCACATGTAAGTGATCGTCATAGATGGTCACAAGAGCATAGAGACATTCTCTGACCAGACCACGAGGTTGACTAACGGAGCCAGGATTGAGGAAGAGGGTCTTGCCACGCACTTCTGCATCTGGCACATGTAAATGCCCATATAAACAAATGTCCGCATCCACTTCCTGGGCCCAATAATCCAACCGTTGCCAGCCGTAATTAATGCCATAAAGATGACCATGAGTCTGAGCGATAGTCACACCATCCAATTGAGTAATGAGCTGGTCAGGGTAACCACCAAAATAGTCACAGTTTCCATTGACCACTTGAATGCCGTCCCAGAGACTATCTTGACTATCCAGCTCCGAATCACCATTGTGAAAGATGGCATCGACCTTACCAAGATAATGATGTTTAATATCCTCTACAATCTGTCTATCTCCATGAGAGTCGCTCATGACTAGGATTGTTTTGCTTGCTCCTGCCATACTGGAAATGCCTCCACTAATTTTTCTAGTGCTTGTGCACGGTGGGAAATCTTATTTTTTTCTTCTAGGGTCAATTCTGCCGAAGTCTTGCCTGTTTCGCCTACGAGGAAAAGTGGATCATATCCAAACCCATTTTCCCCACGGAGGTCCATACCGATAAAGCCTTCCCAGTCCGCTTCGACCACCAAACTCTCACGATTTGGAGCAGCCATGACCAGAGTACAGTGGAATTGTGCCGAACGATTTTTCAAGTCGAAGACCATGGCCAACTCGTGCAAGAGCTTGGCATTATTGAGCTCATCTGTGGCATCTGGACCTGAAAAACGTGCAGACCAAACTCCTGGTAAACCACCTAAAGCATCAACCTTCAAACCCGAATCATCTGCCAAGACCATCTTGCCTGTCAGCTCTGCTATGGTTTCAGCCTTGAGCCGTGCATTTTCCTCAAAGGTCATACCTGTTTCTGCTACATCTGGCAGGTCAGGATAATGGTTGAGGTTCTCGACCTGGTAACCAAAGCGCTCAAAAAACTTACGGAATTCCTTAGTCTTACCTTCATTTTTTGTAGCGATCAAGATGGTATCTCCCACGCTTGCCAATCCCTTGTCTTGACCGAAGAAATCTGCCGTGCTAACCCCTGCTTGGGGCAGATGAACCAAGAGAAGCTTGTCATTTTCTGTTACCAGAATAGCTCCTTGGTGTTGAAGAACTTTGAACTGGCGATTGTTTAACTCATTCAAAACATCACAGGCAAATTGAAAGAGGGCAAATTCAGACTGAAGTTTGATCACTTCAATGTTGACACACTGGTTGAAGTTGTCATCTTCATAATTACCTGCAATCAGTTTATCAAACAACTGACCAATCTGGTAAATTTCCTGCTCTCTTCCATTTTCTCCAAAGGAACCAAATAGGTTGGCAAAACTAGCCTTTCCGATAAACCAATTGTGTTCATCTCTGTATTCGTATATCTTGTCTGTCATAGTTCTACATGCTCCACATGAATATCAATGCCCATCCAGCTTTCAGCTATTTCTTTAAAAGCTGCCGGACTAGCTGTTGTGTAAAATCTGTGCTGAATATCCTTTTCGGTTCGGCTGCGGTTGATTTGAAAATAATTTAATAAAACAGAAATATCCCGCGCACACTCTGCACCACTATCGATTAACTTGACCTCCTTGCCCATGGCATTCTGGATGATGGGGCGAAGCAGAGGATAATGGGTACAGCCCAAAACCAAGGTGTCCACTTTCCCAACGAGTGGTCGAAGTGTCTCATAAACAACCTTTTTAGCAAGACTGGATTGGTGGCTATTGGACTCAACCAGAGGGGCAAACTTGGGACAGGCCAAACTGTCTACCTGTGTTTCCGGAGAAAGGGCCTGAATTTTTTCACGATAGATATCGGATTGAATAGTCATAGCCGTTCCTAAGACACCAACCTTACCAGTTTGCGTTGCCTTGATAGCTGCCGAAGCACCTGGTAAAATAACACCCAAAACAGGAATATCCAACTTTTCCTTGACTTCTTCCCAGGCTACCGCTGTTGCCGTATTGCAGGCAAAGACAATCATTTTTACATTTTTTGTCAAAAGGAAATTGACCAACTGCCAAGTATATTCTCTGATTTGTTCTGCTGGACGGGGGCCATAAGGTGCCCGTGCCGAGTCCCCGATATAAACGATTTCTTCATGGGGAAGTTGGCGCATTAACTCACGCGCAACCGTTAATCCCCCCACACCTGAATCTAAAAAACCTATTGGTCGATTATCCATAATACTGAGAATAGCCAGAAAATCTGACTAGCCTTTCTTTTCTACTCAAAAAATGGGATCTGGGAATGAATATCCCAGTCCCAGTTTGATTATTTTTTCTTGCTTGCCACTTTTTGTTGGCTCTTGATTTGGCGAAGTACTTGTTGTACTTTTGCTTCGCTTGGTTTTTGACCCATTTGACTCATCATCAAACGCAAAGCATTTTCATCCAAAACTGGCTTGTCAGCAATATAGTTTTCCACCTGTCTACGTGACAAGTAAATACCTAAGGCTACACCACCTGCAAATGCCAATACAATAAGTAAAATTGCTAAACCTAAGTTCATCTGTCAATCTCCTGACTCTTCTAAAAATAATTCATTCGGAATTGCCCTGCGACAATCTCTTAATGAATCTATTATACCAAATTCAGCAGGCTTTTCCAAGACTTACCTGTCAAATTCAAAACCGTAAATGGTTGCGAAATAGTCCTCAGGTGTTTCAGCACGACGAATCATCCGCGCTGTGCCATCTTCTTGTAAAAGAATTTCAGAAGAACGCAGACGACCGTTGTAGTTGTAGCCCATGGAGAAGCCGTGGGCACCACTGTCATGAATGACCAAGGTGTCACCTACTTCTGCCCGTGGCAATTCACGATTAACTGCAAACTTGTCGTTGTTTTCACAGAGGGAACCTGCCACATCCACCACTTCGATTGGCGCATCTGGGTGCGTAATATTGGTGATATGGTGGTAGGCCCCATAGAAGGCTGGGCGCATGAGGTTGGCAGCTGATGCATCGACACCAATATAAGTCCGATAGGTTTCCTTACGATGAAGCACCTTTGTAATCAAGTGACCGTGTGGCGCCAACATAAAACGTCCCAATTCCGTAAAGATTTTTATATGTCCCATACCAGCTGGCGTGAGAATTTCCTCATAAACCTTACGAACTCCCTCACCAATGACAGCAATGTCGTTTGGTTCTTGCTCAGGACGATAGTTGACCCCAATCCCACCTGATAGGTTGATGAAGTCCAAGGTCACACCTGTTTCCTCACGAATTTCCAAGGCCAATTCAAAGAGTTGACGAGCCAAGACAGGATAGTAGTCATTTGTTACTGTATTCGAAGCTAGAAAGGCATGGATCCCAAACTGCTTTACACCCAGTTCTTTTAGCTCCTTATAGCCTTTCATCAACTGTTCCTTGGTCATCCCAAATTTAGACTCTTCTGGGTGGTCCATAATGTCCGTTCCCAGCGAGAAGACTCCTCCAGGATTGTAACGGAGGCAGACCGTTTCTGGAATCCCAGCAACATTTTTCAAAAATTCAATATGCTCATAGGCATCAAGGTTAATGGTCGCCCCAACTTTTCGAGCATAGACAAATTCTTGCGCTTGGGTATCATTGGATGTAAACATGATGTCTTTAAAGCCCAATTTTTCACTCATCAGCACTTCTACATCTGTTGCACAGTCCACTCCACAGCCTTCTTCTTGAAGAATTTTTAAAATAGCTGGAGTTGGAGTAGCCTTGACCGCAAAATATTCCTTAAAGCCCTTATTCCATGAAAAAGCTGCATTTAGGGCACGTGCCTTCTCACGAATGCCTTTTTCATCATACAAATGAAAAGGAGTCGGAAATTGCTCCGTAATGGTATCCAAAATTTCTTTACTAACAAATGGTGTCTTGGTCATGTCGCTACCTCATCAAATATTTTTCCTATTATATCACAAATATGTGAGGAACTGTAGCTTTCAACTCCACCAAATACTTGCAAAATAAATTACGAGCGTTATAATGTGAATATCATTAAAAAAAAGGAGTAATATATGTCAACATTAGATTTTGATTTTACAGAACGCTTGTATGCCAACTATCTAGCTAATCCAAGCCTACAGGCAACCGAAAATGCCGTGAGCCACAACGGACTTTTGAAATCCTTAGAAACACGCCAAAGCGCCATCGACAATGACTATGTCTTTTCAATCGACTTGACCAAGGACGCTGTTTCAAACCAAAAGGCTTCTGGACGTTGCTGGATGTTTGCTGCATTGAATACCTTCCGCCACAAGCTCATCTCAGACTTCAAGCTAGAGAATTTTGAGCTATCACAGGCCCATACCTTCTTTTGGGATAAATATGAAAAGTCCAACTGGTTCCTCGAACAAATCATTACTACAGCTGACCAAGAAATTGGTAGCCGTAAGGTAAAATTCTTATTGGATACCCCTCAACAAGATGGCGGTCAATGGGATATGGTTGTTGCCTTATTTGAAAAATATGGTGTGGTACCGAAATCCGTCTATCCAGAATCAATCTCATCCAGTGCCAGCCGTGAGCTCAATCAGTACCTTAACAAATTGCTCCGTCAAGATGCACAAATCTTGCGAGACCTCCTTGCCAAAGGAGCTTCCTCGGAAGAAGTTCAAGTACAAAAAGAAAACTTGCTTCAAGAAATCTTTAACTTCCTAGCCGTCAACCTTGGACTCCCTCCACGCAGCTTTGATTTTGCATATAGAGATAAGGACAATGTCTATCACCGTGATACAAATGTAACACCTCAGGTATTCTACGAGAAATACGTTGGTTTGAAACTATCTGACTATGTCTCCATTATCAACGCTCCTACAACTGACAAACCTTACAATAAATCTTATACAGTCGAATTGTTGGGGAACGTTGTTGGCGCCCCTGCTGTCCGCTACCTCAATGTAGAAATGAACCGGTTTAAAGAACTGGCTATTGCCCAACTCAAAGCTGGTGAGTCCGTTTGGTTTGGTTCCGATGTCGGTCAAAGTAGCAATCGTCAAACTGGTATTATGGCAACCAACACCTACGACTTCTCTTCAGGTCTGGGTATCCATTTCCATCAAGACAAGGCTGGAAGATTAGACTACTCCGAAAGTTTGATGACCCACGCTATGGTCTTAACTGGTGTTGATTTAGACGACAATGAGCAACCTCTCAAATGGAAAGTAGAAAACTCTTGGGGTGACAAGGTTGGTGACAAGGGATACTTCGTCGCATCAGATAGCTGGATGGACGAGTACACTTATCAGATTGTTGTCCGAAAAGAATTCCTCACACCAGAAGAACTAGCAGCTTATCAAGCTCAACCACAAGTCCTTGCCCCATGGGATCCAATGGGAGCTCTAGCATAACAAACGACATATAAAAAAAGAGGGCAACCCTCTTTTTTATATGTCATAATTAGTCTCTACTCAAACCACCAAAGATACGGAGTAAGTTGAGGAAGAGGTTGATGAAGTCAAGATAGAGCTGAAGCGCCATGGATACGACCCAACCTTGGCCAACATTACCACCAGTTTGTTCGAAAACATTGCGGATACGTTGGTTGTCATAAGCAATCAAACCTGAGAATACCAAAACAGAAATGATAGACATCATAAAGCTTAGACCTGAGCTACGAAGGAAGATATTAATAACACTTGCAATAATAATTCCCCATAGAGCTGCACGCAATGCCTGAGCCATACCAGAAAGATCCTTCTTCGTTGTCATCCCAATTACAGCCATGATAGCAAACATGAGAGCCGCTGACACGAAGGCGAGTACAACTGTTTCGCTAGTATAGAACATCAAAATCATGCTGATGGTAATCCCATTTGTTACTGAGTAGGCAAGAAACATTGGTAGAGCAATTGGACTATTTTTAGCTGCCATTGCTGAAGCAGAAACAACCAAGGCAATCTGACCAATCATAATCAGCATCATGATGATGGAACCTGCACTCAGCAGACTAAGCAATAAAGATTGAAAGACGGTCACAGCCAAGAATGAAACTAGAGCTGATAGACCAATTCCCATGGCAACCACACCATAAATTTTACCGAAGAAACGGTTGAGGGCGGTATTATCCACCTGATTAATAATAAATGAATCGTTATTCATACTATTCTCCTTTAAATCATTTTATTGAAACCGAAAGACCTTACGATTTTTCCACTTGTGTTGCAAGGGCAGACTCCACTCTCTCACAGCCCAATACTTATCCACACATGTCACAATCCAAGATTCCTTGTAGCGAGGAGGAGCGATTGTCGCACCAAACATATGCTTCACAATGATGTCTTCTTCTAGTTTATTGAGTTGAATGAGTTTCTGAGCATTGCGTTTAGCAATTCGTGGATGAACCCAAGCATGGCTCTTGTTGAATTTGGTATCTCTCCAATCATAGAAGAATAAATCATGCAATAGACCACCACGAGCTGTTGACTTGGCATCCCAACCAAATTTTTTCGCAATCTTATAGCTTGTATAAGATACGTTAATGGAATGTTCCAACCGTGTGGAGTAATAATGATGAGGAATCTTCCCCAATTTTTGAACTTTTGGTGTAGCAATTAAATGCCCCACATAGTCCATGTATTCTTTATCTTGTTTATATGCAACCATTCTTTGAACCTCGTTGGATTATTATACCACACTATAGTACAATTGGCTTAAATAAAGCTAAACAATAGAATGCCCGCCGCAATGGCTACATTGAGGCTTTCCGCCTGCCCTGGCATGGTAATATGGACAAGTTGATCCGCCTCATCGGCTACAAAAGTTGAAATTCCTTGACCTTCATTTCCCATAACCAAGGCAAAACTCGGATTTGGTGTAACTTCCTTATAGTCAACCGACTGACTAGAGAGGGTTGTTGCCAAGATTTGTATCTGATTGCTTTTTAAAGCAGAAAAAATAGCAGTGATCGGCATTCGATAAACTGGCAAGTGGAAATGACTCCCTTGCATGGAACGCAGAACTTTCATATTGTAAATATCTGCAGACTTATCCGATAGGAATACTCCATCAAAACCAGCTGCATCAGCTGTACGAATCATGGTACCAACATTTCCAGGGTCCTGCACATCCTCCAGAACCAAAAATTTTCCTGTTAAGACATCGGGTAAGGTCTGATTTGGTAAGGACAGTTGAGCTACTACCCCTTGCGGTGTCCGTGAGTCTGCCAAATCCTGCATAATATCTGAACTGACAACTGTTACATTGGATAAGCCAGCAACCCGATGAACATGTTCTTCTGATACCAAAATATGTTCAATAGGTACTTTGGCTGCCAAAGCCTCCTCCAACAAATGCCAACCTTCAATCAAATAAGAAGAAGTACGGTATTTTTTCTGTTGTAATTTCTTAACCTGCTTGACCAAATGATTGGCCTTTGAGCGAATGATCTCCATGAATGCCCCTTTTTCTATTACTGCTCAGCAACTTCAATTTTCCAACGGCTAAATCAATTATCTTGATTTTTGAACAGTCTTACCCAACCATGATATAATAAAGTAAATGTCTTGTCAAAAGGAGAAACTTATGCGAAAGGTAAAAATGATTGCATCTGGTCGTGTGCAAGGAGTCGGCTTTCGTTGGTCTGTTCAATTTTTAGCTGTGGAAATAGGCGACATCTACGGCAGAGTTTGGAATAATGATGATGGAACTGTCACCATCTTAGCTCAGTCAGATAATGCTGAGAAGCTCAGCCATTTTATCCATGAAATTCGGAAAGGGCCTTCTCGTATGGCCAAAGTCACCTATCTCGATGTTACCCTAGCCAATTTTGAGGACTATAAGGATTTTCAGGTGGCTTATAGATAAAACTTGTATATTTTGAACAAAAAAAGTAAAATAGAGAGTATACTGAAAAAAATAAAGGAACGAAAAAAATTGAAAAATAAACGTCTACTCATGTTGTCAGGCATGGCCTTATCAACACTTCTTTTCTTATCTGGTTGTGTTCAAACTGATAAAAGCGGAAATCCTACAGGTCTCATTTGGGATTGGTTGGGACAACCAATGTCCAACTTAATTCGCTTCTTTGCAGAAGATCAAGCTCTAGGATTTGGTCTTGCTATTATCATCGTCACCTTATTGGTTCGATTCATCATCCTCCCATTGGGAATTTACCAATCTTGGAAAGCTGCTATCCAATCTGAGAAGATGAATTATCTCAAACCGATTTTAGGCCCAATCCAGGAGCGCATGAAAAATGCAAGCTCTCAAGAAGAGCAACTTGCTGCGCAACAAGAGTATTTTGCAACTCAAAAACAATACGGTGTGAGCATGCTCGGCGGAATCGGTTGTTTGCCGATGCTGATTCAAATGCCATTCTTCTCTGCGATCTACTTTGCGGCTCGCCACACACCAGGAATTTCTGAAGCCACTTTCCTTGGTATTAATTTAGGTTCAACTAGCCTGATTTTGACAGTCGTTGCTGGTATTTTGTACTATGCCCAATCGCTCTTAATGCAAGTCGGCATGGATGAAGAACAGAAAAAACAAATGAAAACCATGGCTCTGATGAATCCAATTATGATCATGATGTTCTCATTCGGGTCTCCTGCTGGAGTGACTCTCTACTGGGTTGTCGGTGGTCTCTTCGGTATTCTTCAACAAGCTATTACAAACTTCATTTTGAAACCTCGTATTCGTAAACAAGTGGAAGAGGAATTCAAAAATATCACAGTGACAGCAACTCCTCGTAAAACAAAGGATGCTACTCCAACTGCTTCAGCAGTCATTGAAGAAAAAACAAACAATAAGAAGAAAAATCGTAATTCTGGAAAACAACGTTCTAGATAATAAATACTAAAAGATTGGGATTCCCAATCTTTTTTAGTACCTTCGCGAATAAAAAGAGAGAATCTTTCGACTCTCTCCACACCTTATTTCGTTTTTTCAACCTTCAAGATTTTTACATCATAGCTACCAGCAGGTGTTTCAATTGTTGCAACATCTCCTGTTTTTTTACCAATCAAAGCATGGCCAATTGGGCTTTCATTTGAAATCTTGTTTGCAAAGGCATCTGCACCTGCAGCACCAACGATATGATAGACTTCTTCTTCGGTCTCACCAACTTCTTGAACAGTCACAGTCTTACCAATTGCCACTTCATCCGCCGCAACTGCATCACTGTTTACGATTTCAGCATAGCGAATTTTTGTTTCGATTGTTGAGATTTGACCTTCAACAAATGCCTGTTCATCTTTAGCTGCTTCGTACTCAGAGTTCTCTGAAAGGTCTCCGTAAGAACGAGCAATTTTAATACGTTCAACAATTTCTGGTCGACGAACTAGCTTTAGTTCCTCTAGTTCTTTTTCTAATTTTTCCTTTTCTTCCAAGGTCATTGGATATGTTTTTTCTGCCATTTGTCTTTCCTTTTCTTTTATTTTTCATGAAAACAAAATTATGTGGAAAACCACATAATTTTGTTGTAAGAATTTATTCATTATTAAGATGTGCATTTACATACTTAGCAACGTTTTGGTTATGTTCATCAATATTATTTGTAAAGTAAACATTTCCAGTTGTAACATCTGCTACAAAGTAAAGATAGTCTGTTGTGTTGGCATTAATCACTGCTTCGATAGCCGAAAGGCTTGGACTATCCACTGGTCCAGGCATCAATCCTGGTGTCCAATAAATGTTGTATGGTGACTCAATTGATGTATCAATCGCTACATCTTCTGCCAGAGTTGTTTCTTGACCAAGTTTACCCTGCGCATACAAGATGGCAATATTGGATTGTAGAGGCATTGCTGCATTCAAGCGGTTAAAGAAGACACTTGCAATGTTTCGACGATCTTCATCAGTAGAACCTTCTTTTTCAACCAAAGATGCCAAGGTAAGAACTTCATTTACAGTCAAATTCTTAGCAGTAATCGTTTCATAATATGGTTGTAAACGATTATCCATCGCGGCAATCATTTGCTCAACGAGCTCTTCGATAGTTGTTTCATCGCTGTATTCATAAACCGCTGGGAAGAGGTAACCTTCCAACTGATAAATAACTCCACTATTAGCAGCTGGTAGGCTGGCAAACAATTTTGGATAGGTAGCAACCATTCGATTAATAAAATCTTGGTTGGTTACAGTAGCCATAAACTGTTCTGCAGTAAATGGTGTTTTATCGTTCTTATCTTTTGTATTAGTATTGTCTGTAATAGCCTGAGCAATTTGTGTTAACGTATACCCTTCAACAATCAAAACCTTCCCTGCGGCTTCTTTTTGAGCTGTCGGAGTTCCGCTTTCTTGAAGTGCTTTGGCGATGTCATCCACAGACATATTTTGTTTCAAATTATAAAAACCACTTTGGAAATTATTATAACTCTTAATTTTAGAGTAGTAATTAAAAATAGTAGCATTCTTAATCAACTTGTTGTCAACTAAAATTTTACCAATTTCTAAAGTTGAAGATCCTTCTGGAATCTCTACCTGAATAGTTTCTGTAGCTTTTACATTAACTGGTTCCAGACTAGATTTTACCCACATATAACCAGTAACACCTGTCACTAGAACTGCCACTACAACAATTGACATGATAACAGAGACAATGTGTTTAGCGGCGTTATCTTGTTTTTTACGACGTTGCTTGCTTGTTCTGTGGGTTGTTCTTCTTCTGGGTTGTGTTTCCTGCATCTGCTTGTCTACTTCTGGAACAATAGCCGTTGTCTTTGGAGCAATAATAGTTTCCTCTAGTGAGATGATTTCTGTATCACCAGTCACAGCTGACACGTCTTCCGTTGGAAATTCCAAAAATGTATCTTCTAAAGGAGAATTTCCCGGAAGGACAGACTCTACTGGCTCAGAAACTGACGAGCTTGATGGTACTTCATCAAATCCTGCCGTATTAGCAGCCACAAGATTCCTTAATTTCTCCAAGTTTCGTTCAACAGTATCTTGTGGAACTGGACTTGAAACGACTTCTTTTTCAATCACAAAAGTCTCTGGAGTAGCCAAAGTTTCTGATGTTGGCTCTTCGATACTTTCCGTCATCACTTCTGATTCTTGCTGTTCTTCTGACAAGTATGAATCAGGAAAGGCAATCCCTTCTACTTTTACAATTTCAGTCTCTCTATGGGGGGCTTTTTCTTCGGCAAGACTAGGCTGGAGCTCGTTGATAACTTCATTACGCTTATCAACAAGAACATCCGCTGATTGTTCCGCCAAACGTTTCACCTTCAATTCTTCCAAATCTCGTAAAATTTGATCGCGGAAGCTTGAAGACTGCGTGTTTTTTTCATTCGTATCCTTTGTCACGCTGTTACTCCTTTCACACAGTTACTATACATTATATCTTAAAGGCTTATGAATTGCAAGAACTTCCCTTTCTACAAGGCTTTCCAGTACATATCACTCCACATTTGTCCTCCAAATTGCGACAAGGAGGGGCCAAAGTCTTCAAACTGGTTCATTTCATAGTAGCCAATCAAATACTCCTTACAGGTCAGGGAAACTCCTTCAAATCCTCCTGCTAAAGCCACTTCTTTTATGGCTGCCAACAAAAGAGTTCCCACTCCCTGTCCCTTATAGGTATCCGCTACGGATAGACTGGCAATAGCTAGGTGACTGCCTGTCGGCATGTCACTCTCTGTCAAGTAAAAAATATCGTCTGTAACAGTCTGCGAAACAGAAGGACAGGATAATAAATATCCTGCTATTTCCCCATCGTGTTCCATTATTAAACAGGTTTTACTCAAAGCATTCAGATAAATGGCGAGAACAGACTCAGCTATTTGTTCTTCTTTGGAAAAATTGGCATTTTCAATCAAAACAACTTGTTCTAAATCCGAAGGAGTAGCAAAACGAATTTCCATAATTTTCTCCCTTATATAGCGGAAAAACAGGGGCCATAGGCCTCCGTCTTTCTTTTTATTGGACGTTATTTGTGAGATTTGACAAGAGTCTTTCGAAGGAATATTCATAGGACTGAATATCACCAGCTCCCATAAATACATATACTGCATTGTCATGGTCTAAAAGTGGTGAAGTATTTTCAACTGTAACAAGTCCACCTTTTTTGTTGATTTTAGCCGCCAAATCTTCTACCTTAACCTGACCATTGTCTGTTTCACGCGCTGATCCATAAATTTGAGCAAGGTAAACTGCATCTGCTCCATTCAAAGCATCTGCGAACTCATCAAGAAGCGCAATGGTACGAGTGAATGTATGTGGTTGGAAGATGGCTACCAACTCCTTGCTAGGATACTTCTGACGTGCCGCATCAATGGTTGCAATGATTTCCGTTGGATGGTGAGCAAAGTCATCAATGATAACAGTATCATTGACAATTTTCTCCGTAAAGCGACGTTTGACACCTCCGAACGTCTTCATGTGCTCTGCAATCAGTTGCAAATCAAATCCAGCAATATAAAGATTGGCAATAACAGCTGTTGCATTCATCACATTATGCTTACCAAAGGTTGGAATTTGGAATTCTCCCAACTCTTCTTCACCATGGCGAACTTTGAATTGTGAACCATTAGTAGAAGGCTTCAAGTCATAGGCAACAAAATCATTATTGTTTTCCAAGCCATAATAGTAGATTGGAGCATTTGCCGTGATACGACGAAGTTGCTCATCTTCACCAAAAACGAAGAGAGCTTTTTTTACTTGCTTCGCATAATCATTGAAAGCATTGAAAACATCCTCTAGACTAGTGAAATAATCTGGATGGTCAAAATCAATATTGGTAATGATGCTGTATTCAGGATGGTATGGGGCAAAGTGACGTTCGTATTCATCGGATTCGAACACAAAATACTGAGCATTTGCCGAACCGCGACCAGTACCATCACCAATCAGGAAGGAAGTATCTGTGATATTGCGCATAACATGTGCCAATAATCCCGTTGTAGAGGTCTTACCATGGGCACCAGCAACACCGAGGCTCGTAAAACCTTTCATAAATTCACCTAGAAATTCATGGTAACGTTTGTAGGTATAGCCTTGGGCATCAGCATAAGCGATTTCCACATTGTTATCTGGACGAAAAGCATTACCAGCAATCAATTCGACATCTGCTGTAATATTTTTCTCATCAAATGGTAAAATCTGAATCCCAGCTTGTTCAAGCCCGCGTTGTGTAAAGTAGTATTTCTCTACATCACTACCTTGAACCTTATGCCCCATTTGATGCAACATAAGAGCAAGTGCGCTCATACCTGATCCCTTAATTCCGATAAAATGATAGGTTTTTGTCATGTTATTCCTCTTCTATATGTGTCAAATTCAATTCTTGTGCCACTTGGCGATCTCGTTGTTGTCTGCGCTCAGGATAATTGTAAACCTGACTCTTTCTTAAAAAGTCATACGAATTTTTCTTTATAACCTGCTCCTGTTCTCTATCTTCTTTCTTCAAAGAATAGACAGCTGGCATATCAGCGAGAATATAATCTGTCTGACGTAGGTTGTCCGCCAAACGTGTCAACCGACCTGCCTTAGGTTCAGTTGTTGAAACGATAGGAGGTTTCACCACAACTTTAGCTGGTGCTGGTTTTTCATCTCTTAAGTAGGTTGCTGATCGTTTTTTCTTCAAGTCTTCTCTAGCCTGTTCACGAGCCAACTGCCCCTGTGTTTTCACTGGAGAAGGCTTCGTTTTAGTCAGTTGCTGAAGGCGTTCCTTGCGAGAATAATGGCTTGGCTTAGCTTCAAACAGAGGAGGCAGGAGCTCATCTTCCGTTTGTGCTACTGGTTTTGCCGACGCAACTCGCTGTGAATCGGTAGACCAGCTAAATTCCTTTTCTTGATAAGGTCCCCTGATATTGCTAATCAGGTCGCTCTCATCATATAAACTCATAATTGGATTTTCTCCAACTAGTACCTCATCATCTGCGACTAGTGGAAATCTTTTTTCATGTCTAATCATAAGTCATCCTTTCGAACCCTTATTATACCATACTTAGGCCTTATTTCCTAATTCTACGCTGAGTCAACTGATTCCGTATCACTCAATCCCTAAAATCTCGCGAATGTCCTCAACCGTCAAATTCGCTCGGCTTTCATTGCCATCAAGGACTGTTTTGACAAGGTTCTTTTTATTTTCTTGCAATTCTTGAATCTTCTCTTCGATTGTCCCTCTAGTAATCAGGCGATAACATTCAACCTTTTCAGTCTGCCCCATGCGATGAGCCCGACTGATAGCCTGAGCTTCCACGGCAGGATTCCACCAAAGATCGACTAGGATGACTGTGTCTGCACCTGTCAAATTCAAGCCTACGCCACCTGCTTTCAAGGAAATGAGAAAGGCATCTCGACTTCCTGCATTGAAGGCCTGTGTCATTTCTTGGCGTTGGTTAGCAGGGGTTGAACCAGTCAGAGTATAGGATGTCATCCCAATTTCTATCAGCTGTTCTTCTATTTTTTCCAGCATATTTCTGAATTGGGAGAATATCAAGACCCTGTGTTCACCTTCTTTTAGCTGCAAGAGTAATTCTTTCAAACTATTAAGTTTGCCACTTTCACCACTAAACTCTTCCATGAAAAGGCTTGGTGTATCGCAGATTTGACGTAAGCGAGTAATTCCTGATAGGATTTCTATCTTGCTACGATTGATTTGAGCATCATCTGCGCCAGCTATTTGAGTCCGCATTTGTTGAAGCTGGGCTAGGTAGATGGCTTTTTGTTCATCTGTCAGTTCATTAAGTACATTGACTTCTATCAAATCAGGTAATTCCTGAAGAACGTCTTCCTTATGACGTCTGAGAACGAAGGGTTGAATAGTCCGCGCAATGTCCTTGGCTGCTAATTTACCGAAGTCTTGTTTGCCTGGCAATAAACCTGGTAAGACAATTTGGAAAATGGACCAGAGTTCCGTCAAATGGTTTTCAATCGGCGTACCTGAGAGGGCAAAGCAATTCCCAACCTCAAACTCACGCAGTAGCTGTGCAATCTTAGATTGGGCATTTTTCATGACCTGTGCCTCATCCAAAATGAGGTAGTCAAAGCGTTCCTGTCTATAGAGTGCAACATCCTGTCTGAAGGATGGATAGGAGGTAACTAATACTTGGTGACCATTGGCAATGATCTCTTCACGCTGTTCCTTGTTTCCATGGACAACAGCCACATCTAAACTTGGAGCAAACCGCTTGCACTCATCTAACCAGTTATAAATCAAGCTGGATGGTGCCAATATTAAAACTTTGGAATCTTTTGTCATCCGACTGGACAGAAAGGCGATAGTTTGCAAGGTCTTTCCAAGCCCCATGTCATCAGCTAAAATTCCACCAAAACCATACGTATCCAGCATAGTCAACCACTTAAGCCCGGTCTGCTGATAATCCCTAAGCGACGTTGTTACTTCCACATCAGGAAGCGGGAACAAATCTGGCTGAGCTAGATAGCTTGCCATTTCCTCAAATTCCTTGGAGAAACTGACTTGGTTGAATTGTGACAAGGATTGAGCCAATTGGTAACCGGCAAGAGCATGGACTTGTACCTGCCCCTCCTTACCATGACGGGCCCGCAGATAGACTAGGGTTTGACTGATTTTCTTGGTTTCCTCATCAAAAACAAATACCTTACCACTCGGGCTAGTATAGTGGTCCTCTTGATTCAGCAAGGCTGTAATCGCCTGATCGATTTCAGATTGTTCAATACCTGATAAGTCAAACGAAATATCCAAAAGTGAGCCGTTACGCACAATTTCTAATTGAGGTTTGGCTTCAATATATAAAGCCTGGAGCCTTTCTGCTAGATGAACCTGCCCCATTTTTTGTAATATAGGCAATTGTTGTTGGAAAAATGGATAGAGCTCCTGCTGACTAAGAGCTGCTCTCTGGGCATGATATGTCCCCCTAAAGCCAGCTAGACGAATAGCCTGATAGACCCTCTCCAAATGTTGGAAATGGCTGGCAAAAGGCAGGAGAGCCAAATCCTCCTCACTCCTTACCTTACGTCCATCAAAATCCAAAACCAATTGGAGTGATAAACTTTCATTTGCTTCCATCTGAATATGAAATTCTGGCTTGAAATCATGAATGATAAAGCGTTTAGGTGCCTTAACAGTCCCAATTGTCTGCAAATCCAGCAAGCTTAAAGCCAGACGATTTTGGTCAGGGAAATCCACCTGCACCTTTCTCAAACCTGATTCGGTTGGAACAAGTTCGGAAATTTGGTAAATCAGATGTTCTTGATGGCGATTGATACTATAAACCGTGCCATTTGCTAAGAGATAGCGCCCATGAAAAAGAGGTCGGACCGTTTTTTCGTGAATAACCATTTCAATCATCTGCGTGTGAACGGTCACCTCAAAATGATAGAGCCCTTCCTCCCCTGTCAACGGAAGAACCATCAAGGAGGAATAGGACTGCTGTTGATAGGAAAAGTTAAAATGTTCTAGCTGATTTAACAGCTCCAACCCCTCCTCAAAATAGGCTTGTGGCAGACGAAAATGTCGTCCAAAATGAGTAAGAATATCCGAATCTATACCAACTTTCTCTGGTACCAAGGCCCAGAGAAAATCCAGGAGAGCCTGACTTGGTTCATCAAAATTTTCATAAGGAACTTGCTCATAATAATTTTTACCTATCTGATAGTGACCGTTGGCTTTCACAATGCGCAAAAAAGCTCCGATGTCCCGCACAATGTACGAACGTGTATCTGGCAAGCGGGTAATTTTCAAGGTCCAATCTATCTGACGATCATAGGGCAATAAGCTCCCTTCAACTGATAACTGATACTTAAGCCCCAGTTCTGGTTCTGGCCGCAAAATTTCATCTAAAAAGAGACCGCCAAAATAAGTCCGACGGACGGTTTCCTTATGTTGTTCACCATCTTCTTCCAAAGACTGCTTCATATCCTTGCCTGAGGCATCATTTTTTAAAAAATACTCCGTGGCAGCTAGGTGTTGACAGTAGCCCTTACTTTGAAATAACTGGCAACTACACTGTAAATCGCTATCTGCATCGCCGTAAGTAAAGCGCTCACCAGCAATATCCAGCACCATCTTTCCATTCTCACTATGAAGAACAGTCAGTTTTCCAGCCTCATACAAATCAATTCCTTCTTGGCGAATCCGCCCTGGCATCATGCGACCCATTCTAACTCCTTTATCCTTCAACCAATCATTAGCTCTTCTGTAAAATGTATCTAAAATATTATCTTTTCATTATAGCATATTTTCAATTTGAATTGTTTAAATAGGTATCAAAAAAACACCAGCTGGTAAACTGATGTCTCTAATGAATAGCTAAATAATAAATCGTTGCTTGCCACATTTTCAAGATTGTTTTTCCGCTTTTCCAAAGCCAAAATAGAGCAAATAGCAGGAAAACAACTGCCACTACTACGTTAATCAAGCCTTTTCCATCCAAGAAAAACTTGAAAAAGAAGACAGTCACACAAGTAAGTAAGGCAAGGAGTAAGACATGAATCAGAACCCCCAACCAACCTAGCCAATAGCGAAGGCCAAAAGGAGGATACTTTCTTTCATCAAAGTCTGCTAGACCAGCCAAAAACTCAACCAGCAACTCACCCAAAAATTCCATACTAGCCTACCTTTCTTACCTGTCGATAATATTTGGTTCGTCGAATCATCATCTTGATAGCCTTAAAGGAAAGTAAGGTTAGCATACTAGCCACGAATAAACAAAAAAGAAATATCACGACCAATGGCTGTTTATACTGATTATAGACCATAATCGAACCACCTGTAAAGGCTATAAAATAGGATACCAAAGTCACCAAATTGAGCCAAATACAAGCCGCTAGTCCCAGCCAATACCGAAAGCCGAAAGGTTTATACTGACTATCTTCATAGAAAATAAAATAGAAAGCCGAGATAGAAAGCACTATAAAGAATAATCGCCAAATCGGAAACGCTACCATACCAACACCTCCAAATCCATTCTAGCATATTTACGAATAGGTGCAAAGAAAAAAGAGGTCGCCCTCTTTACTTCCGTTTCCGTGCAATCAGATGAATCGGTGTTCCTTCAAAGACAAAGGCCTTGCGGATTTGATTTTCCAAGAAACGCATATAGGAGAAGTGCATGAGCTCTTCTTCGTTGACAAAGACCACAAAAGTTGGTGGCTTGGTCGCAACTTGTGTCGCGTAGAAAATCTTGAGGCGTTTACCTTTATCAGTCGGTGTTGGATTGATGGCAATAGCATCCATGATGACATCGTTAAGCACAGCCGACGGAATGCGGGTATTTTGGCTTTCACTAATAGCCTTGATCATCTCAGGCAATTTGTGCAAACGTTGCTTGGTCAAGGCTGATACAAAGATAATCGGTGCGTATGACAAATACTGGAATTGGTCACGAATATCGTCTTCCCACTGCTTCATGGTATGGTTGTCTTTTTCAAGTGTATCCCACTTGTTGACTACGATAATCATTCCCTTACCAGCTTCATGGGCAAAGCCTGCGATACGTTTGTCATACTCACGGATACCTTCTTCGGCATTGATAACCATCAATATGACATCCGAGCGTTCAATGGCACGCATGGCACGCATAACAGAATATTTCTCGGTATTTTCATAGACCTTACCAGACTTGCGCATCCCTGCGGTATCAATCATGGTAAATTCTTGACCTTCTGGGTCTGTAAAGTGCGTATCAATAGCATCACGAGTCGTTCCAGCAACAGGCGAGGCAATCACGCGCTCTTCACCCAAAATAGCGTTAATCAAACTTGATTTACCAACGTTTGGACGACCAATCAAGCTGAACTTGATAATATCTGGATTTTCTTCTGCTTCCTGAGCTGGTAGGTTTTCAATGATGGCATCCAAGACATCCCCTGTTCCGATACCATGTACAGAAGATACTGGATAAGGATCGCCAAGACCGAGTGAATAGAAATCGTAGATGTCATTACGCATTTCAGGGTTATCGACTTTATTGACAACCAAAATAACTGGTTTGTTTGTCTTGTAAAGAATGCGCGATACATACTCGTCAGCATCCGTCACACCTTCCTTGCCTGATACGACAAAGACGATAACGTCCGCTTCATCCATAGCAATCTCAGCCTGATGCTTGATTTGCTCCATGAAAGGTGCATCCACATCATCAATACCGCCTGTATCAATCAAGGAAAACTTACGATTCAGCCACTCACCAGTAGCATAAATACGGTCGCGGGTCACACCTTCAACGTCTTCTACGATAGAAATACGTTCCCCCGCAATACGGTTAAATAAGGTTGATTTACCAACATTGGGACGTCCAACGATGGCGATAGTTGGTAGAGCCATAGCTCCTCCTCTTCTAGTTTACAATAATTTATTTTTTTCTAATAGAGCCCTTGTTTCTGGCTGTTCTGCCTGTCCGAACTGGGCAACCATACGCTCCGACCAAGTTTCTGTCTGACGGGCACCTGCATAGTCTGTCTGAACTTGGTCGTAGGCTTGGATGACTTCCACGCCTTGCTCCACATATTCTTCCTGAAAGACAATGGTTTCACTTGCCAAACGTGGTTTGACAGGATGGTTTTGGGCTGGTCGACCCAAGGCAATACAGAAAATGGGATAGGTATAATCTGGCAAGTTGAACAGCTCTGCTATTGCCAAGGCCTTATGGCGAATCATACCGATAAAGACGCCACCGTAACCTAAGCTTTCCGCTGCCAAGAGGGCGTTTTGCCCTGCTAGGCTCGCATCAACAGAAGAAATCAGGAGATTCTCTGTTCCTTTGACATCAAAGTCTGAACCATGGAGTTGAGCCGCCTTGCTGGCACGATTATGGTCGCCCACAAAAACCAGAATGGCCTGAGCCTGTAAAATAGCTGGCTGGGGCACCAAATCATAGAGAGCCTGTTTTTTCTCCTCCGACTGCACCACAATGATGGAATAAGACTGGAAATTCTTCCAGCTAGACGCAGCTCGCCCAGCTGAAATAATAGCTTGCAGATGTTCCGTCTCAATGGGCTCTTCCGTAAAACGACGGACGGAAGTATGGTTCAGCATCAAATCAATGGTTTCATTCATCGGCGGTTATTTCCTTTCAAATGCAAATCGCGAGCCAGATAGCGAATCCGCTCCATAACCCGTTTGGCCTGCCAGGTCTCATCACCAGACTTACCAGAGGCGAAATGACGCTCCAAATCATCAAAGGAGAAATTAGACGTAAAGAAGGTCGGCAGATTTTCCTGCATACGGTATTGAAGAATGACCTGTAGAACATCATCACGTACCCACGGACTATGTTGCTCCGCTCCAATGTCATCTAGCACCAAGACCTGAGCCATCTTGATTTCATCAATCCGCTCCTTGACAGAACCATCTTTGATGGCATTTTTTATATCGACAACAAAGGTTGGATAGTGGAGCATGGTGGTAGAAAGGTGGTGAATGGTTGATAAACGGTGAGCCAAGTAAGCCATCAAATAACTTTTTCCAATCCCGAAATTACCATATATATAAAGACCTTTTGGCTGTTCATCAAAATGCTTAACAAAAGTAGCAATAGCATCATAAACTTCTTCACGATTAATATCCGTAAAATCCAAGTCCTCACCTGTAACTTTTTTAAGAGCCTGAGGCATATTGATAAGATGGATACGGTTCTTGATAGCTTCCAAACGACGGTACTCGACCAATTCTTCTGTCTCAAGATAAGAAACATCCGCATAGCCCTCATTCATGACCAAAACTGGTTGATACCCCTTAGCAATATAGGATTGGTCTCGCTTGACAAAGAGGTCTCGCTGGCTGATATATTCCAAAAACTTTGAAATGGACAAGGTGATTTCCTGCTGGGTCAATCCTTCTTTTTTGATAAAAGCAGCGACTTCAGGATCACTCACTATCTCCTGATAGAGTTGCTGATAAGATTTTGGACTTGGATTGGTTGCCTGAGACAATCTGTCTTGTACTGATTTCATCAGCTACCTCCCTTACTTTCGTTTTCTAACATTCGTTTCCTGAGTGCTTCCATTCTTGCTTGAGCTTCTGGACTGTTATCCATGACAACCTCTTCCTTACTCCACTCAGGCACATTGGTTTTCTGTGGCTGGCTTGGCTTGGTAACAGCTTGACCTGTCTTCAACTCTCTTAGGTAAAGAACAGCTGCCTCCGCACTGCCAATTCCCTTGTAGGAAAAATCATTGCCCAGCTTCATAGCGTATTTTTCATTCAGATTGGCTGAGTCCACCTTGTTAAAGGTATAGAGGACCAAGACATTGATAACTTCATCAAGCAGACCCAAATTTGCCAAATCCGTCAAGCATTTTCGTTCTGTTCCTGTCACAGCTGCCTTCCGTTGCTCCTTGATAAAGGACAGGAAGGTTAGACTGGATTTTGATTTCGCTTCACGAACAATGGCTTGTTCTTGAGCAGTGAGGTTGGCGCTTTCTGTTGGCAATGACTGACGTGACTGCTGCAAGCGTTTGGTCGAGATCGTCTGTCCAATAGCTGTTGCTTTAGACTGACGATAGGTTTCCAACCAAGTCCAGCCTGCCTGCTCTGCTATGTAACTAAGCGCAATAATATCCTCAGCTTCATCCTGAAAAAGAAGCTTATCCTTGGCCATCAAGGCCTTGAAGGCAGACCAGTCAAAATCATGTTTCGGTTCAAAAACAACTGGAGCCTGCCCATCCATGGTAAAGACCTGAGAAAATGTTTTTGAGATATTCTGTTCCTGATTGGGTAGGTGAACAAGCAGATTCTCCATGCTTGACTCCCCAATCTTCCTTGCCAACAAGTTCTTATACAAGGGTTTCGCTAGAAAACTTTTTACGGTCAGAGGGGCTTGTAGCGCCAAACCTGTTAATTCTTCTGCACGATAGAGTTCTAGGAGCCCCATGGCAGTCAGAATATCCAGAGCCTTCTCTAAACGATTCATCCCAAAATCCATGTGATTGAGAATGACAGTCCATTTGTAACGTCCTTGCCCTTGATCGGCAAAACTATAAAAGTAATAATAAAGCGCTAATGCATCAAAACCGATAATCGGCTGGTAGCATTGGCTAAGACTGACAATATCAGGTGTAAACGGGCTGATTTTTATATAGGCAAATAAATCATTTGGTTTCATCTTTTTTTCCCGGTTTTACCTTACTTCCTTTGGAAATCATCTGCTTAAGCAAATTTTCTAGCTCTCCAACATCTTTGAAAGAACGATAAACCGATGCAAAACGCACATAGGTGATTTCATCCAATTCGACCAATTCTTCCATTACCAAATTCCCAATGACATCGGATTCTATTTCACTATCACCTTGTGCTCGCACCTTCTGTTCAATCCGATTCACCACTTCATCAATATCATCGGTTGACACAGGGCGCTTTTGAGCAGAACGAATAATCCCATTGAAAATCTTTTCACGTGAAAACTGCTCTCTAGTTCCGTCTTTTTTCACAACGACTAGAGTTTTCTCTTCAATCCGTTCATAGGTGGTAAAACGTTGACCACATTGGTCGCAGGAACGACGACGACGGATGGTATTGCCATCTTCAGCCTGACGACTATCAATGACACTTGATTTCAAACTCTGACATTTTGGACAACGCATACTCTTCTCCTACATAAACTTTATCACTTCAGTATAGCATAAAAATGACAAAAATAAAAGAAAGCGAGAATTACTCACTTTCTACCAATAATTCATCTTGCTTCTTCAATCGACTGGCAACCCATTCACGAACCAGGCGGTAGACAACCGCAAAGATAGGTGTAAAGAAGACCATACCAAGTAGGCCAAACAAATTACCACCAATCAAGGCTGCAGCCAGGGTAAATAGGGTCGGAAGACCAACTGATTGACCAACCACGCGCGGATAGATAACATTTCCTTCTATCAGCTGAATAATCTGGAAAAGGGCGATAGACCAGAGTGCCAAGAGCGGATTTTGCACCGCCACAAAGAGAGCACTAATCAAACACGCTGAAAAGGGACCGATATAAGGTACAAATGATAGGACCCCAGCCAAAATACCAGCCATGCTGGCATAAGGAATTCCTGAGAGCGAATAACTAACAAAGACAAGTGTCCCAATGATACACGCCTCAACAATCTGACTCATCAAAAATCGGTCATAGGTATCAACAATAACTTCTCCAATATAGTTCACTACTCTGACAGCCTTCTCTGGCAAGGTAGCCTGCAAGAACTTTCTCGTCATCGCCTGCAAGTGTTCCTTGCTCCCTAAAATCGCTAGAGTGAAGAAGAAAGCCATTATCAACGTCATAGTGTTCGAAAAAATCCCCGTCACATTGGACACCAAGCCAGATAAAATCGGTGTGACCAAACTTGAAATAAGTGTTAAATTCTTCAACTGATCCAAAAAGCTGGCAATCTGGTCTCCGATTTGTCCCGACAAAAGACCATTTGATTCAAGAAAATTAGTTAGGGCATTTACCGATTTTGGAATGGCTGTGCTGCTAACCGAAACCAGTTCTGAAACAGTCGTCACCAATGTAGGAAGAACAATCACCACCAGTCCTGTCACAATTAAAGCAAATCCAATTAATACTCCAACAATTGCCAAAGACCGCTTGGATTTCTTTAAAAAAGAAATTTTTTCAAACTGATCTTCTAATTTTTTCATGGGAACATTGAGAATAAAGGCAAAAATAGCTCCAATAAAAAGCGAGTTCATACTGCCTAATAATTGTTGAATAGCCCCATAAATACTAGACCAGTTGAGAACAGCTAACAATGTCGCTCCAGATAAGAGCATCAATATGACTTTTTCTTTAAATGATGTATTCATAACTTTTCCATTCTTACTTATTGGCTATTATTTTATCACACGCTTATAGAAAAAGAAAGAGGGAAAGCCTCCCTCCTCTCTAAATCAATCGCGCATGGCATATCCGACACCACGAACCGTTTTAATATATGAATCTTGATGTGGCAAATCCAGTTTACCACGTAGATAGCGAATATATACATCGACGACATTGGTCTCAGAAGCCGCTTCATATTTCCAAACACGCTCAAGAAGTTGTTCTCGACTAACAGGCTCTGGGCTATTCATTAAGGTCGCCAACAGATCATACTCTCGGCGGGTCAAATTAATCAATTCATCACCTCGAGTCACTGTTCGATTTTGAAAATCAACCTTCAAATCACGATAGGCCGCATGCATGTGAACCTGTTTACAGTTATTGTCAATAAAATCACGACCACGAAAAATCGCAGAGATTTGCTCCACTAAATCACTGATGACAAAGGGCTTCACTACGTAGGAAACAGCATAAGAGAGGACTTCTTCCCCATATTGACTAACTTCTGTCGGCTCAACTACCACAATCATGACCGTGGCTGGTTTTATCGCTAACAGTTCTGTAGCCAATTCCTTGCTGGACATGTCTGAAAGCTGAAAACTCATCAGAATCAAGTCAAAATCCGTTTCATGTGCCAAGGACATAGCCTCTTTCCCTGTCGATGCATAATCAACAAGATAGTCTTTTTTCTGCAATTCCATGGAAACAAAATGCGAGAGATTGCGTTCTTTACCAGCAATCAAAATTTTCTTAGCCATTGTCCATCCTTTTCTATTCTTTCAAATGGTGTAGGAATCGTATTATGACTAGAAAGAAGGGCGCTTCCACGCCCATCTTTTCTATTTTGATTCGCTATACCAGTCGTAATGGAAGATTCCTTCTTTATCTTTACGGTTATAAGTGTGAGCACCAAAGTAGTCACGTTGTGCTTGAATCAAGTTCGCTGGCAAGTTTTCAGCACGGTAGCTATCGAAGTAGGTAATAGCTGCTGAGAATGTTGGTACAGGAACTCCTGCTTGAACTGCCAAGGCAACAACATCACGAACTGCCTGTTGATACTTAGCTGTTACATCAAGGAAGTACTCATCCAAGAGCAAGTTTGCCAAGTCTTCATCACGTCCGTAGGCATCTGTGATTTTTTGCAAGAAGCGAGCGCGGATGATACAACCTGCACGCCAGATTTTTGCGATTTCACCAAATGGCAAGTTCCAGTTGTTTTCTTTTGATGCTACGCGCAACTGTGCAAAACCTTGTGCATAAGACATGATTTTTGAGAAGTACAATGCTTGACGAATTTTTTCTACCAATTCAGCCTTGTCGCCTTCGTATGCAAACGGAGCTGGTTTTGGAAGAACCTTGCTTGCTGCCACACGCTCATCTTTGTAGGTTGAGATATAGCGAGCAAATACGGATTCTGTAATCAACGACAGTGGCACACCCAAGTCAAGTGATGATTGGCTTGTCCATTTACCAGTTCCCTTGTTACCAGCCGCATCCAAAATGTAGTCAACGATTGGTCCATCTTGACCTTGGTCGTCTTTACGTTTCAAAATATCTGCTGTGATTTCAATCAAGTAGCTATCCAATTCACCTTTGTTCCACTCAGTAAAGATGTCAGCCATTTCATCCACTGACAAACCGAGTAAGTGTTGCATGAGGTCATAAGACTCCGCAATCAATTGCATGTCGCCATACTCGATACCGTTGTGTACCATTTTTACGTAGTGACCAGCTCCATCTGGACCGATATAAGTCACACAGGGTGCTCCATCTTCTGGTGCTTTTGCTGAAATTTCTTCCAAGACATCTGCCACCAATTCGTAAGCTTCTTTTTGACCGCCAGGCATGATAGATGGACCTTCAAGGGCTCCTTTTTCACCACCAGATACACCTGTACCGATGAAGTTAATACCTGAGTTTGCCAATTCTTTTGAACGACGGATAGTGTCTTCGTAGAAAGTATTACCACCATCGATCAAGATGTCGCCTTCATCCAAGTGTGGCAAGAGCGCTTGAATGGTTGCATCTGTACCAGGACCAGCTTGAACCATAAGCATAATGCGACGTGGTTTTTCGATAGATGCCACAAAACTTTCCACATCGTAACTTGGTACCAAGTTTTTACCTGGGTTGCTTGCAACAACATCTTCTGTTTTATCAGCAGAGCGGTTGTAAATGGCTACTGAATAGCCACGTGATTCAACGTTAAGCGCAAGGTTGCGGCCCATAACGGCCATCCCTACAACACCAAAATTTGCTTTAGTCATTTGTTTACTCCTCTAATTTGTATCTCTTTTATTATACACCGAAAGCTTAAAATTAACAAGAATTTTCAGATAATTTAACTATCTTGCCAATCTGAGTTAGTCCTCGTCGCCAAATAACCCTTGTAATTGGGCAAAAGGACTATTGGCTTCTTTTTTCTCTTGAGCTTTTTGTTGAAAATCTTCCTCAGTCATTAAAGCCCAAGCTTGACCAGATGGTAGTTCCTGTCCAGCTTCTTCTTCAGGTGTCAAGACTTTGATTGGTATAGCCAATAAAATATTATCTGCTACACTCTCATCAAGGACAATGTGGTCATCTTCTACTACCAGCACCATATCCTCATCAATCAAATCTTGTTCTTTAAGAACTGCTTCATTAGCAACGAAGAGTTCATTGACGTTTTGGACCTCATGCAAAACAACTGGTTGCAGAGAACGACTGGATGCCAAGGTAATATCGTAAGTCATCTGATAGTCCAAGAAAAAGAAACCTGATTCAAAACGGATATTTCCAGTGACTTGGACTGGCGACAAGCCTAGAACTTCACCATTTCGAGCTTGCAATTCTTCCTGTAAATCCAAGGTTTTATCAAAGGAGATTCCATCTGGATTTTTCTGAATATCGTAAATATGAAACATTGTATTCCCCTATTCAGCTAGTTCTGTAATGTAGTTATAGACTTCTTGTCCAGCAACTGCACCATTTCCTACTGCCGTTGCAATCTGACGAAGTTGATTTTGACGAATATCACCGATGGCATAGATGCCTGATTGAGTCGTCTCCATCTTTTCATTAGTGATAACCCAACCAGCTTCGTCTGTAATTCCTAGGTCTGCAACTGTATCAGTCATCGGATCCAGACCGACATAGATAAAGACACCACCGAAATCAAGTTCACTGACTTCTTCAGTTTTCACATTTTTGATAATCACGCTTTGTACACGTAAGTCATCACCCTTGATTTCTTCGACTACGCTATCCCAGATGAAGTTAATTTTTTCATTGGCAAAGGCGCGGTCTTGGATAACTTTTTGAGCACGAAGTTGGTCACGTCGATGAACAATCGTCACAGATTCCGCAAATTGCGTCAAAAAGAGAGCTTCTTCGACCGCAGAATCTCCACCACCGACAACCAAGAGTTTTTGTCCACGGAAGAAGGCACCATCACAGACTGCACAATATGAGACACCACGGCTATTGTATGTATCCTCACCTGGAATACCTAACAAACGGTGTTTTGCCCCCATGGCTAGAACGACTGTCTTTGTCTCCAAAACACCATCCTCAGTGATCACTTTCTTAATTTTTCCTTCTTCCTCAATACGGACTAGGGTGCCAAAAATATGGTCCACACCGAATTTTTCCAAGGGTTCAAACATTTTTTCAGCCAAGGCTGGACCTGAAATATGGTCATAGCCTGGATAGTTTTCAATTTCCGCGGTATTGTTCATCTGACCACCATAAATACCACGTTCCAAAAGAGCTACCTTTAAATTGCTACGCCCTGCATAAAGAGCTGCAGTCATCCCCGCAGGACCCGCACCAATTACAACTGTATCGTACATATACTTTTTCCTTCTACGCTTTAAACATTAATAAGATTCCCACTACTCCAAAGGCTGCAATGGGAATTGTCATCACATTAATCATCAACAAATCAAACAAGAAATCTTGTCGTTCTTGCAAGGTTTTATCCACACCCTTTGTCGCACGCCAGATAAACCAGACCAGACTAGAAGTGATAATCAACAAGGAAGCTATTAGCAATCCTTGTAAATAAAAACTTAGAATGTTTTGTAACATCTTTTTCCTCGATTACTTTAAAAGGTTTGACGCTTGGCTTTACGTTCTGCACGACCCTTTGCACGCGCTTCAACTCGCTTGGTCTTGCGACGTTTTTCATCAACAGCCCATTGAATTTTCTTCTTGTAGCCTGGTTTGACTTTTTTCTTTTTCTTCTTGACCAAGCCAATCATTTCCAAATCTAGTTTTTCACGAGATTTTTCACGGTTGGCACGGCGGTCGCGATCATAGGTATCAACAAATTCGCCATTTTTCATCTCTTTTGGCAAGAATTTGATATTGAGCTTTTCCAATTCACGAATATCCGCATCGTCACTAGGTTGATAAAGTGTGATAGCAATACCTGACAAGCCATTGCGTCCTGTCCGGCCTACACGGTGAACAAAGAATGATAAGTCTTGCGGAATAGCATCATTGATGACATGACTAACCCCTTCAATATCAATACCACGTGCCGCTAAATCTGTTGCAACGATGTACTGATAGTCCAAGTTTTTCACCTGATTCATAATCCGCTTACGCTCACGCGGTGGAATATCTCCATGAATCTTTGCTACACGCAAACCGTTGGCAGTTAAGTAGCTGTGTAATTCATCTGCACGTGTTTTTGTATTAACAAAAATCATAGCCAAGTAAGGTTGCATGAGCTTGGTCACTTCCAATACCTGAGCATTACGGTCACGCCCCTTGGTTGAAATCAACCAGTTTTCAATCGTGTCAGAAATGACTGTGTGGGTCTTGATTTGTTCCATGACTGGATTGGATAAGTATTTTTTCAAAAACGGTTGGAGTTTCTGCGGAATGGTCGCTGAAAAGACCATAAATTGTAAGTCTTTTGGCAGGCTGCCAGCAATCTTATCGACTGTTTCTAAAAAGCCCATGTCCAAGGTCATATCTGCCTCATCAACCACAAAGGTTTTGGCCTTATGGATAGCCAGGTCACCTGATTTGACCAAATCATAGATACGCCCTGGTGTCCCAACAACAATGTGAGGCTGACCAGCTTGAAGCTTGTCAATTTGACGGTTCTTATCCGTACCGCCAACATAATTGGTCACACGAACTTCGATGTCCGAATGACTAGCCAACTGGCGTGCCGCTTGATAAATCTGAGTTGCCAGTTCTCGTGATGGAGCTGTAATAACAGCCTGAACTTGGTCCAATTCCTCATTTAATTTTTGGAAAATCGGAATCAAGAAGGTATGGGTCTTACCCGAACCTGTTTTTGATTCCCCTATCAAGTCTCGCCCTGACAAAACAACAGGAATCAATTTCTCCTGAACTTCTGTCGGCTGGACAAAGTTAATTTCTTTCAAAGCCTCCTGAATATAAGGCTTGAGTTTCATATCTGTAAATTTCATAGTTTCCTCTTTAATTGTGCTGCCTTCTATTATAGCACGATTTGGAGTGACAAGCAAAAAGGACGGATGCCCGCCCTATGCCTCTAAATCACTATTGTCATTTACTTCTGTGAAATCTGCATCTATAATCCCTAGTTCTTTCTCTTCCGCCAAACTCGCCTTAAATGCCTCACTTAATTCCAGCTCGCTATCAAAATCACCGTTTAATTTTTTAACAAAGGTATCCGCCAACAATCCTCCCATAGGCTGAAATGTAAAGTAGGTTAGACCTCCAGAAATCAGTCCTCCTAAAAGCGGAACAGCATTGGCAATCGTCTTTTCAACCGTTTTTTTAGTGATTTTTACCCCAATTACTGAAGCAACTTTTTTAACCAAGGGATACCAAGTTGTTTTTGTCAAGGCTTGCGCTGCAACTTTTTTACCAATATTAGCCCCGACTGTCTTAGATACTTTATTTAGGAGAACAGCTGAACCACCAGCACCAAACATAACACCAATATAGGCAATAATACGAATTTGAACCTCTTCGGAAATTTCCTTTCCCTCACCGACAAACAGCTCATCTTCACCAAAAAGGTAGGCAATTTGTTGCGACAAATTCAAAGCAAAGCCAAAATATTGAGCAATATCAGCTGTTCCTGCTGCTACTGCTGTGAGGGGATTACCTGGTAAACCAGCCGCAAAAGAGAGTAAGGAAGTCTTTGTAGTCATATCATGAATGATTTTATCAGCTTCTTTTCTTAAAGCATCCAAACTATAAACCGCTGTCGGTCCATCAGCAATAATCTTGTCTAAATAGGGACTGTCCTTAAATCGAGTCTTCAAAAAATCCTCCCTATTGACCTTTACCATGGGAAGCTGACTTGCAGCTGTCATGGTCTGAAGTACCACACCATACATCTTCTCCTGATTGAACTGTTCCATTTTTTCCTCCTCAGCCTAATTTACTATTATTTTACCCCCCCCCCGACCATATTTGTCAAGGTAAAAAAACAGCATTTCTGCTGTTTTTGATATACAATAAAAATCTTACCTGTGGTACTAGTTCATTTCAAACTACAATAAAAAGCCCAAATAGACTATACTGTAAGTGTCTAAACATACAGGAGGTTAGTCCAAATGAGCTACTTACAGTATACTGCTAAATCTCATCATTTGCAATGGAATGTACGCCAATTATCTCAAATTTGTCATCACTTCTACCAAAACTACTGTCCAGATTCCTTCAAACATCGGCGAAATGTTGGCTTAGCTAAAGTTTCAGATGAATCAATTCTTGTCTTACTTCTGTTACAAGCTGAACTAAGCATGACATCACAACGCCATTTCTACACCATCTGCCCCCTCTTTCCTTGTGGTCGGTTACTAGAAAGAAGCAGTTTCAATCGGCGGTCTAAACAATTGATTTGGCTAGTCCAATTAATCCGAAAAGCTAAGAGTGAACTGCTTCCATCTGATAAACTAGCCATTATAGATAGTTTTCCTTTGCCACTTTGTCACCCTATTCGCAATCAAAGAGTTGCCATTTTTAAAGGTGTAGCTGATATTGGTTACAACGCCTCTAAACATCTTTGGTTTTACGGTTTCAAGGTTCATATGCTGGTGACCTTATCTGGTTATATTCTGAATTATGTTGTCACACCAGCCTCTGTCCATGATATCAAGGTGGTTTATGAACTATTAGAGGGATGTAAACAATCGGTTATCCTAGGTGATCTAGGTTACTTAAGCAGTGAACTCAAAAAGGACTTAGAGCAAGAAGGTTACCACCTATGGACGCCATTTCGACAAAACATGACAGGAGCTGAAGAACAGAACAATTGGAAAGCGATGGCCATGAGACGAACTATTGAAACACGTTTTTCTGAACTGTGTCGTCTCTTTGACATCCAACATACATTAGCTAGAAGTCTAGCCGGACTACAGTTACGAATGGAACAAATTATTCTAGCTCATAACTTACGCTATTTTGAAATGAACTAGCACCATGGGTAAATCTTATAAATAAAGAATAGCCAAGGTAATCAGACTCATTACAAGACCGACTGACCAGAGGAAAAAGTCAACTTTCCACTCGCTCCATTTTTCAGCTTTTCCGGTCAAACCTCCGAGCTCCAAATGGTGATGAAAAGGAGTCATACGGAAGATACGACGACCTTCTCCAAAGCGTTTTTTGGTGTATTTAAAATATGAAACTTGCAACATAACAGAGGACGTTTCAATGACATAGACCAGGCCGATAAGGAGGAGGGTCCATTCCTGACGGAGGGCAATTGAAATAGTTGCCAACATACCGCCGAGAGCCAAGCTTCCCACATCCCCCATGAAAATCTTCGCTGGTTTACGGTTATAAACAAAGAAACCGAGCAAGCCACCAATCATGGTCACACAAACTAGAAGAATATCAAATTTTTGCTCATTGAAGGCGATGACAGAGTAAGCTAGAAGGCTGATAACAACTGAGATAGAAGCCAATCCATCAATACCATCTGTCAAATTAACTGCATTTGAAAAACCGACCAGCCAGAACAGAACAAATGGAAAATAGAGAACTCCCAAATGTATCATGTGACCAAATACATTCAATTCTCCGCCACCTGCTCCTCTTACGTGGACAAAGTAGAAGACAATCCCTCCTAAAATTTGTAGAGCAAGCTTTTGTTTAGGATTAAGACCTTCATTTATCTTACGGAAAATTTTTAAAAAGTCATCCAAAAATCCTACTACACCATAAAGGGCAAGGATAAAGAGGATGGCGAGAACACCACCCGTCAACAGTTGAAAGGCCGTTGCAAACAACAAGCTGACAAGTATCGCAACAACGAGAAAAACTGTTCCCCCCATTGTTGGTGTACCTGCCTTAAACTGATGTTGTTTCACATCTTCGTGCATCTGTTGCCCCTCGATGCGTTTGGCTTGATAAAATGTAATAAATCGTGGGATTAAGAGAACGGTTGCTAGAAAAGCTACCAATCCCGACATAAGTGCGAATTGCATGTTAGTCTCCTAAGGTTATTGTTATTTTCTTGGTTTTATTCAAAGCGGTACCGACCTCTACACTTTGGTCGACTACTTTTGAACCCGTTCCTTTATAGGTCACTTCGATACCAGTCCATTCAGCAAATATATCCATATTCTCTTTGGTGATTGCGTACAGGTCTGGCATTTCTTCGAATTTATTTGTCAGGAGTAGAACCTGTTGGTTGGCGATTACCTTACTTCCTTTTTCGACTGAAACTTTTTTAATTTCAGCACCGTTTCCAAGGATAACTGGTTGAACTAATTGACGGCGAAGTTCCTCAGCCGACTCGCCTGGTGCCTTACCAATGAGGTCTGGCAATCGATACTCTGTCTCATTAGCGACCTGTGCCAATGCTGGTGCAGGTGAATCCAGATTCAAATTGTCTTTCAACAGCATCGCTTCTTTCAATGTAGGACTGACAATATCACGCCAAGACAGGACATTCAATACTTCCGGTTGGCGAATGGTCACATACATGATAAACTCAGGATTCTCAGCAGGGATCATGGCTACTACAGAGTTGATGTAGGCACCTTTAATATACCCTTGACCATCTTCACTGGCAATTTCCGCCGTACCTGATTTAACTGCAATGTCATAGCCATCAACTTGAATTGCAGGTCCCTGTAAGTCATGTGAGTAGAGCGTACCATAAACAGGGTCAGTACCGACATTTATCATATAGCGAAGTGTATCATCGGCAGCTTGTTCAGAAACTGGATTTCCCACTTCTTCTTTCGAAGAAATTCTAGCTGTATCTGTATTAGGATTATAAAGAGCTGAGATGAATTTAGGCTCTAGCATAATACCGTTATTCGCAATGGCGGTAAAACTACGAAGCATCTGTGCTTGGTTTGCAGAAATACCCTGACCAAACGATGACATGGCGATAGAAACAATGTTGTCCCCTGGTACCATTCCTGGCGCCTCGTCCCCCATACCAAAACGCGTTGGGTAGCCAAAGCGGAATTTAGCGAGGTAATTTAGCCATTTTTCATCTCCCATCTGTTGCTGCAATAAGGTCATCCCAACGTTACTGGATAGGGAGAAGCCTTGCGCATAATTGAGAGTCACAGCTGAATAACCTGCATTGAGGGTCCAGTCATTGATTTTCGCGTCTGCGATAACGTACTCATTATTGGTATAATAGGCATTTGGATCAAAGGTTCCATTATCGATAGCTGACGCTACTGTTAGCACCTTCATTGTTGAACCAGGCTCAAACGCTTCTTGGTATAAGAGTGACCGCTCTAGCAGTCCTTCTTGGCCTAGACCTTCTTTGGTATCTGAATCATAGCTTGGCCTTTGGGTCGTCGCCAGTATTTCACCCGTCTTGGCTGAAACCAAAGTTGCATTCGCATATCGCCCTTTGGCTTTATCGAAGAAGGTATTCATATTGGTTTCAAGAGAACGTTGCAAATCGGCTGAAATTGTCGTATAGACATCCTGCCCGTTTACTGTCTCCGTTTCAACCTTTTCTGTTCCAGGTAGGACACGGCCTTGGCTATCTTTCTCGTAGATAACCTTTCCATCTTGACCAGCCAGAATATCATTCAGATAATATTCCAAACCACTCACACCCTGTAAACTATGACTACCATCCTTGTTTTCAACCGGATTAGCTAACCCGACAAAAATTGAAGCAAAATTTCCATTCGGATACATCCGTCCTGGACTAGCGTTAAAGGCAATCCCTTCAATACCTGCCGCCTTCATCTCTTCTTGGATTGAGGACATCGTACTATAGGAGATATTCTTACCTAACGTCCCAAAGTATACCTGCTTCAGTTCCGGTTGATTCAGCTGCTCCATAACATAATCTGTCTCCATTCCGAGATGCTTTTTAAAGATTTCTGCTACTTTGCTGAACTGAGAAGACTGCACATACAAAACTTTTTTCAGTTCTGACACATATTCTGTGTCAATGATGGCATAGACCGTATAGGTCGTCGAATCTTCCGCAATAGGAATCCCTGTACGGTCGTATATCGTCCCCCGTTTAGCTTGAACGGTAACTTCACGCTGATGTACCGCATCAGCTCTCTCTGACAAGTTCACCCCCAATTTACTATCGGTACCGATAATATAGGCAAAGTTGATTAAAAAGAGAAAAAAGACGAAAACCGTCAAAAGAAGTAGGCTCTGGCCTACTCTTCGACGATTTTTTGACGGAACATATCGTTTTTTCAAGACATACCGCAAGAGTTTATTATTTCTTCTGGGCATTATTCGGCTACTCCAATATTGTCATTATTAAAAGTTAATCCAGCTTTTTCAGCAATTTCCATCAAGCGAGCTGAACGTGTCAATTCATTGACAGCTTGCTTTGCATCGTTGATTTCAATCTGTTTTTGGCTAATATCTTGATTGACTTTGGCCATCCCAGATTGAAGCTGCAAAAGCCGCGTTTGCATAAAGATAATTCCTATGGCAAGGGCTAATCCAGATAATACGATGCTTGAATAGAAGGCTTTTTCTACACGTGTGAAGGTTCTAATTTTATCACCGATAACCCGCATAGTGGCTTCTCTACGTTTTTCTTGCAACATAGACTCTCTCCTATTTATGTACTTTCTTAGCTACACGCAGCTTGGCTGAATGTGCGCGATTATTTGCCTCTAATTCTTCTTGACTAGGTAAGATAGGCTTACGATTGACCAATTCAAGCGGCGCCTTCAAGTCATCTGGAATAAATGGCAAACCTTTTGGAACATCAATCGTACTTGCTTCTTTGAAGAGTTGTTTGGTCAAACGATCTTCTAAAGAATGGAATGTAATAACAGAAATCCGTCCATCCAGAGCCAATAAGTCAATGGCCTGCTGGATAGATTCATCCGCTGCTCCCAACTCATCGTTGACCTCAATCCGAATAGCTTGGAAAATCTGCTTAGCAGGATGCCCCTTCTTCTTAAGTTCCTTGGCTGGCTTGGCAGATTTGATCAGCTCTGCCAACTCAGTCGTTGTTTCAATCGGCTTGACCGCACGCGCCTGTTCAATCTTACGAGCAATCTGCTTGGAAAATTTATCCTCACCGTATTTAAAGAAAATCCGTACCAAGTCGTGATAGTCATAGTTATTGACCACATCATAAGCCGTCAAATGTCCCTCACGATTCATCCGCATATCAAGCGGAGCATCTTGTTTGTAAGAAAAGCCACGCTCCCGCTCATCCAACTGTGGACTAGATACTCCTAAATCATAACAAATCCCATCAATCTCTGTTACACCTAGCTCTGCCAAGCGAGTCTTGAGATTGCGAAAATTGTCCCTGATAAAGGTCACTTGTCCCTTTTCAATGTAGGATGCCAAGCGAATATGGGCATGATCAATAGCAGTCTGATCCTGATCAAAGGCATAAAGATGCCCCCCATCCGTCAACTGACTGAGCAGATACTCACTATGCCCTGCTCCACCCAGCGTTGCATCTACATAAATTCCATTTGGTTTGATGTCTAACATATCGACTGTCTCATGCAAGAGAACAGTTGTGTGATTAAATTCCTTGGTCATATCTTTTCTATTGTACCACAAATTAAAATAAAAAGTTGTTGCAAACTTTTTACAAAAAAACTGTCAAATATAGTTGACAACTTATATGAACAGGTATATACTAACAGTAATGAAACATGTCACATATAGTTGACATCAACAGGGAGGTCTCCCTCATTTTTTACAACCAACTGTCGCATATAATTGACATCATGCCTAAGGATAGCTAGTCTATCCTCTCTCTTTACAATAGAATGTCGCATATATTTTACACGAAAGGAGAACCCATGAACCGTGTCAAAGATTATCGCCTACTGCTAGGGATTTCCCAGCTGGATCTTGCCAAAGCCATCGGCGTATCCAGGCAAACCATCAACATGATTGAAAACAACAAATACAACCCCTCGCTAGACCTCTGTATCAACCTAGCCAAAGCTTTACAGACCGATCTCAACAGCCTCTTTTGGAATGAATAGAAAGGAAAATATCATGAAAAAGAATACACGCAAAGCCCTTATCTCTACCCTTATTTTTATCCCGCTCTTTGTCCTCTTTCAGCTTTGGGGCAATAGCAGAGCAGACATCTTGCAGATCATCAGCCATGTGAAGTTCTGGGTGCAACTGCTGATTGCTGGAACCGTCTACTTCCTAGGATTATCTTACCTGCCACTCATTTTTCGTCGTAAGTAAATAGGAGTATCGTATGAAAAAGGAAACCTTTCAAGATAAATTGATCAAACGCTTTTACGGTATCGCAGGTCCCTTAGACGAATTTCGCCAACAAGAAGCCTTCCGACTAGGTAATACCTGCTTTATCCTACTCTTTTGGGGCACCATGGCTCTTACCTTACTGGCACTTGCCCTATCCAAACGCTTCCCAGAAGTCGTTGCCTTTGGCTATCCCGTTTCTCTGCTCCTAAGCTATCTAGCAACCAGTAGCTACATCATGTATAAACTTCGCCACAGCCAACTGGACAGTTTAGATGTAGAAGAACTGACTAGCAAGGAACAGCAGCAGCTCAAGGGAGCCAGTATCAAATTCGCCCTCTATTTCACCTGTGGTATGTATATCTGGAACACTGGATTTGATGCCTGGATGGAAGGACTCAATCCACTAGACCATTTATTTGACCTCCGAAAATTCCTTGCAGCCTGTCTAGTCGGTGTTTTCATGGGAATTTATATCGAAATCACTCTTCGTAAACGCATGAAAAAGGCAGAAAAACTAACTGTCAGCTCTGCTATTGCCAAAGAAGAACCCAAGTGGATCAAAAATATGATTAAACGTTTTTATGGTATCCGCGGTCCTTTAGACGAATACCGACGGGCCGAGGCTGATGCTATCGGCGGACAAGCCTTTATCTACTACTTCTACTTCCTAGCTCTTGGAAATGCCATCGCCTACTTCCTAGCCTACCGCTACCCTCTGGAGGTGGCTGCCTACTATCCAATGATCATTGCCTTCTTCAGTATTATCCTAATTGGTATCGTTAATATGCGTACTCTCCATGCTGACCTGCCTCAATATGACGTGGACGAACTGAGCCCTGAGGAAAGACAAGCCCGGCCCCTTAACCCACTTCTCTGGGGACTGGGAGTTGCCCTGCTATCTAGCCTCTTTGCTGGGCTGGCAGACCTCTTTAGCCTCCAGCTTCCCCTACTGGATTCCATCTTCCACGTAAAATCCCTCTTCTTCGGTGGCATGATGGGCCTCTTTGCCAGTCTAGCCCTGTCTGCCATTGCCTATCTGCAAAAACTGGAAGCAGATACTGCTAAGAAAAAATAAGGAGCTAACACCATGAATAAACCTTTTACACCTAAACAAACCTGTCGCATTTTTGTCTTGTTTTATGGCCTCTTTTCTGCCTTCTTCATCTACTCTTATATGGTCAATGAGCCAATTAGCAGCGATTCGTTCTTGATTACGCTACCGACCATTCAGATCTTTAGATCCTATAAAACAACAGAGGAAAAACGCTACTTTCTCATTCAATCTGTCTTTGCACTGTTTGCCATGACCTTGACTTATTCTGTAGGCATTTGGCTAGGGCATGTCAAACCACTTGCCCTCATCCTTCCTGCTGGATTTGCTCTGGCTATTCTTTATCGGATTTATCTTAAAAAGGAGAAACCAGATAGACGTTGACAAACCGAAATTCATTTTCACTTTGATTGTTCTCTCCTATACAGCAATTTGTAGCATATATACATAGCTACCTGACAGGGGACAATCCATCAATCCTTTTCTTACTATTCACTATACTTCCAATTTTAAATAGTGACTGGCAAACTACCCGTCCAGAATCAAATGTTGTCCAAAAAGCTATCTATCTTTATCATAAACCGCTGCTCTGGTTTCTCTTTGCAGGTTTTGCCCTAACTTTCTCCATTGGATTTTTCGCTGGGAAAATACAACCACTTCATGCTAGATTTTGGGGAATGTTAGCCATCCTACTCTTCTCTAGATAATTGAAAAAGTAATCTGTATCCAACATTTTACAAAGTAGGATTTTTTCTATAAAATAGATTGTATATGACATTCAAATCCATTCTCAAACAACTCAAACTATTTGATTATATCTTAATCGGATTTACCCTCATCTTATCCTTTCTTCCAGCAATTTTTACCTATGCACATCTGACAACAGATACAAATGAGGCAAAAACAATTGCCTATGTCCGCATCAATGGTGAGGTGGTCGACCAATTTGAATTATCAAAGGACACACCACATCAAGAAAAGACCTACTATCCCAATGAAGGGCAATACAACATCATTGAAGTTGATGGCGAACGCATTCGGGTCAAGGAAGACAATAGCCCAGACCAAATTGCCGTTATGACCAGCTGGATTAGCCAGCCAGGAGAACTCTCCGTCTGCCTGCCACATAACCTGTTGATTGAAATCAAATCCGTTGGCGGAGAAGGCACTGATGAAGAAGAACTCATTTTACCACTATAACAAAGAAGACACAGCCTGTTGATGAATGACTGTGTCTTTCCTTTTTAGAAAATAAGGGCTAAAGCAAGTATCACCACATATAGCAGCGCAAAGAGTACAAAACTCTTTACTGCCTCGATAAAGGTTTCCCGTTTGACTTGCTTTTTCAAAAATGTTTCTAGACTCTTATAAGCAGGCCAAACACCGATTAAACCGATCAGGGCCCAGATTGGCAAGAAACCAGTCAAACAGTACAACAGCCACAGCAACCATGGTAAACTTGCCAAGACGAAATACAATTTAAGAGCATTTTTCTTGCCAATATAGTAAACCAGAGTATAACGATGGTTGCGAATATCTTCTTCTAAATCACAGGTATTGTTGGCCAACATGATATTGGCAATCAAGGTTACCAAAGGAAGGGACATGAAAATAATTTCTATTATTTTTATCCAAGAGAATTGCAAGGTCATCCACTGGCCGCTCACTTGGCTGGTCAGTAGCAAATCTGGTTGCTGAATAAATACAGCAAGAAAGAAAATCCCAAACCCCATGGTTACTCCAGAGAAAACTTCACCCAGTGGCATTCTCGAAAGTGGAATAGGACCAAAGGTATAAAAGATACCAATGAGGAAACAGAGAGCCCCCATCGGTAGGAGGAGCCAGCTGGTCCGCCATACAAGGAGTAATGAAACCAGTAGAGAAAAAATAAGTAGGGCAAGGACGATTCCAATCATCTGACGGAAATCTAGAGAGAATTTTCCAATCACATTGCTTTCCTGACGATAGGTTTCATCCTTGGCCTTGTGGTAGTCCATGCTATTGTTGATGGCAGTTGTACACATGTCAAAGCTGAGGACGGCAATGATGAAGAGGAGAGTATTGAGCCAATTGAAAGCTTGATAGCGATACAGGCTCCATAAAATCCCCAGGGTCATCGGGAAAACACTAGCTACCTTGGTCTTCATTTCAACAAATTCTAGAAATACAGGCAAACTGAGTCCTTTAGTTGATTTATTCATTGACAAGATGATACTCCTCATTCGTTAATTCAAAGCTTTCTTTCAAGCCATCACTCAGATGAACGCCCTGCTCCTTATCGATGAAAACAGCTTCTACACCGTCAATCTGATTGATAAAGTCAAGACCTTTTTCCACACCTAGTAAGAAGAGAGTTGTGGATAAGGCATCCCCTTGGATAGATGTTTTGGAAAAGACTGTCACACCTGAAATATCGTTTTCCACAGGATAGCCAGTTTTTGGATCCAGAATATGGTGGTATTTAACACCGTCCACCTCTAAGTAGCGCTCGTAAATACCTGAGGTAACAACCGAATCATGTGTCCCTGGCACAGAACCGACCGTTGATCCACGCACTTGGTCTGGGTCTTGAACTCCAACATTCCAACCATTTTGTGTCGTTGGCGAATCCCCCATAACCACCACATTCCCGCCTAGATTGATGATAGCTGTCGTAATCCCTTTGCTGGCAAACAATTCTCTAACCTTATCTGCAATGTAACCTTTGGAAATGGCTCCTAATTCTAGCGTCATTCCTTCTTTGATAAAGACGGTCTTCTTCTCCTTATCTAAAGTAATGTCTTTATAATTGATAAATGGCAGAGCAGCTTTGATTTCTTCATCACTCGGCTTACGTGCATCCTCATCTCCAATTTTCCACAGATTGCTCACAGCTCCAATGGAAATGTCAAATAGCCCCTGACTTTCTTTACTCATGTCAATAGCTGTTTCAATCACTTCAAAGGTACGTTCATCCACCTTGACAGCCTCTTTTCCTGCTGCCTGATTGATACGGTAGACATCTGCTCCTTCCAAGTTTGTGGACAACAGACTTTCCATCTCCTTGATATAGGAGACAGCTTCATCCATCGCTTCTTCCTGATTTTCATGATAAATGCTCAATTGCACTACTGTGTGAAGTAAGCTTTCACTACGAGTCAACGGAGTTTTCACAACAGATAAACTTTCGTTTTGTTTACCACTACAGGCAACAAGCAAAACCATCAGTAGGCCCACGAACAATAGACTTGCAATTTTTTTCACTGATTTTACCTTCCCCAAAAAATAAGAAGACACAGTAGCCAAACAAGTGCGACTGTGTCTTTTCTGTATAGACTTAATTAGTCAAGTTTTACAGTTTCTGTTTTTCCTTCAGCAGCTGCTGCAAGAAGGGCTTCTGCACTCTTCTTGAAGTCTTCAGAAGTATGAGTTGCACCTGATACAACTTCAACAGCTGAGAGTTCTTGTTTCTCAACCAAAGCTGCATTGAGTTGTTCAATTGCTTCACCGGCAGAAACTCCAGCTTTATCTTTCATTTTTTTGTTGTACTCTTCATTTGCTGATTTAAGACTTCCATCTTCCGCTTCGTAGTCAAATTTTGACTCACTAATTTTTCCATCTTTAACAGTCAATGTGTGAACAATTTTGTAGCCATAATCGTCTTTGCTTGACTCAGCTTTATAAGTACCATCTTTCAATACTACTGTTTCTTTAGTTGAAGACGAAGTTGAAGTAGATTCTTGTTTAGACCCACAAGCTGCGAGTGCAAATACCGCACCAAGAACTACCAAACTTTTCAACACAACTTTAGTTGTTTTCATAACAATGCTCCTTTTGTTAAGTAAATAGTTTTATATTTATAATGATATACCTAATTAGAGAAAATGTCTAGTTATTTTTTAAAAATAATGACTAAAAACTATTGCCACCAAATTTTGCATAGATGCAGTCGATAACTGTGGTATTCTATCTACAAAATTCATCATTTTTTCCAAATAGCTAACAATCAGTTTCTCTGTTTTGGCAATAGCATGTGTTGAAAAAATCCTATCTGTAAGGCTTTCCAACCCTTCTGCCGTAGGGGATTGAATATAGGCCCGCAATTGCTGCTGGATAGACTTGTCTTCTCGCATAGCAAATAGTAGCGGTGCAGTATAGATACCATTTTGAATATCTTGCAATCTAGGTTTTCCTGATGCTGCTACATCCAGCTGATAGTCAATTAAGTCATCTCGTAGCTGAAAGGCCATGCCAAGTGCTTGCCCAGACCGAAAAGCCATGCTACTGTCTTTCCTAGATTGGCCTGGTACAAAGCTCCCCAACTGACAGGCAAGTCCAAATAGAAAAGCTGTTTTTCCTTGAATTTGCTTGAGATAGGCTTTCATAGTCATATTGGCATCAAATTGATTGAGTAGCTGAGATAATTCCCCTCGAAGAATTGTTTCCATCAGCTTATCATTGCCCAAATCCAAATCATCACGTGATACTTCTAGCAAACGAAGCCCTTTTCCAAATAGTCGACTTGAATAGGCAAGAAGATAATCACCCGTGTAGATAGCGATTCGATTAGAAAATTGTTGATGAGCCGCCGTGACTCCCCGCCGTTTATCCGCGCTATCAATCACATCGTCATGAATCAGAGTCGCCAGATGCAGGACTTCTAAATGGGCAGCAAAATATAGCTTTGAACGGCTAATCTTTCCTTCCGTCATTTGTGTAAAGAGCAGACAGAGACCGGCACGCAGGTATTTTCCTGGTGCCTCTACATATTCAACAATCTTCGCTGTAACTGCTGGATGCAGGACCATCATCTCAGATAAGATGATGGATTTTACCTCTTCAAGTCCCCTCTCAATCTCAGGATAGGTATTCCAAATTTGATGTACCACTAACTTTCTATATTTCCTTTATTTTTTATCCTTGATACGGTAAATATGCTTCGGCTTTCCATAAATCTTCTTGTCTAGGAAACGACCCAACCATGGCATGATCCAGTAGTCTAGACCGAAGGCTCTACCCGCACCGTTCATAAGAGAAATAGCTGCTGGGATGAACCAAATATTTACCCAGTAGAACATGCCTGACAGGCTGAACATAACTACCAAAGCAACGGTTGCAGCAGATACAATCCATACAAAGGCACCAGCAATCAAAGCCAGACCAATACCGATTTCTGCTACTGTCATAAATTTTTGCATAAAGAGTGCTACTTCTTGGTTTGGCATCATAAATTCCATGATAGTAGCAAACCAATCAGGCATTTTGTCCAAAACAGCCATCGGTGCTTCACCATAGGCATAGCTCAAACCAAAAATCGGTTCAGCAGCTTCTGCCGCAGCAGTTGCCGCTTGTGAGGCACTTGAAACCGCCTCAGCAGCAGATGCACCAGATACTGGATCAGCTAACCAAGGGAATGGGAAGACAACTTGATCCCCAAACCATGATGTTGTTCCAAATAGACCGAAGGCTTTCTTGATACCTTCGTAGAGCCATACTGAACCATAAAGGACACGCATTGGTACAGACCAGAGAAGATTTCCTTTGCCTGAAGTATGACCTCCGAAAATGTTTCGCTTATTCTGAATGTCAAAGAATTCATGACGAACATAAGAACCCATGTAGAAGAAACTACGGATGGTAAAGAAGTAGAGTAGGTTTACCATGTGTTTGACAGCCATTGCCATAAAGCCTGACATGTGGTATTTGTCCATCAAGAAGGCTACACCGTAGCGTGCTCCAATAGATACCATAAACCCATCATATTTACCTTTGTAGCTATGTTTTTCGCCACCCTTGATTGCTGCAATAATATTACTTGCCGCAGTATGGCCTGTCTGTTCAGCTGCTTGTACAATCTGTGGAGTTGGTTTTCCTTCTGATTCTTCAAAGTAAACCAAGTCACCAGCTACATAGACATTTTCCTTGCCTTTCGCTTCCATGAACTCATTAGCTACCAAACGACCTGCACGTGCTTTTTCAATACCAAATTCACTTGCGTCTGTATTGGCTTGAACACCAGCTGTCCAAATAGAGGTATAGGTAGGAATTTGACGACCTGATGAAAGTGTCAAGCTATCTTCTTGTACACTTGCTACACCATCGCCAAGAACCAATTCAACACCTTTTTTCTCAAGGTATTTGCGAGCCTTGACTTGCTCTTTTTCAGTAACCATAGCCAAGATATTTGGCGTTGCCTCAACAACCTTAAGTGAGAATTCTTTTGGATCCAACTTGAACTCACGTGCCAAAATTGGTACCCAGTCAATCAACTCACCGATCATCTCAATACCTGTGAAACCAGCACCGATAACGGTAAAGGTTAAAAGAGCGCGACGTTTGGCTTCATCATGCTCACGCATGGCACGATAGCAAGCATCAATCATGTGGTCATGCAAACGTTCCGCTGCTTCGATAGACCAAAGTGTAAAACCGTGTTCTTTAACACCTTTCACACCAAAGTCATTAGCCTCACCACCCATTGCAAGGAGCAGGGAATCAAAATCCAGAGTTTGGTGTTCTGCAACTACTTGTTTCTTATCGTAGTCAATCTCAACAACCTTGTCTGTTACCAATTGAACCTTTGGATATTTTTTGAAGATACGTTGAAGGTCATACTTGATTGCATTGGCTTCTACACGCCCTGCCGCAACTTCATGCAACTCTGTCATATAGGTATGGAAAGAGTTCTTATCAATCAAGGTAACTGTTACATCTTGATCCTTTTTAAAGGTTTTCCCTAGCAATCGAGCTGCTGCAATCCCCGCATAACCAGCACCGACAATCACAATATTTTTCGTCACAATGTTTCCTCCTTGTGAAAACCAAAACAAATTACATGTTTCCATTATAACGCATTCCAAGATAGTTGACAAGCAAATTTCAATAATTAGTAATATATGGCAGACAAAACTTGCCATAGTGAACAAAAACAAGTATGATAGTAAAATAGATAATCGACTAGAAAGAGTTTTTTCTCTACACCATGAATTCTAAACGTCAAACACTTAACTTTATTACGATGCTGGCAGCTCAGGCAGTTGTCATTTCTTTGATTGAACGACTCATCACCCCCCCATTTGCTTTTGCTCCAGGTGCCAAGCTAGGACTGGGAAATTTGATTAGCTTAATTGCTATTTTTACCCTCCCTACAAAGGATAGCCTAAAAGTTGTCGCACTACGCTTGCTCATCTCAACCTTTCTGGGAGGCACCTTTTCAACCTTCCTCTATGGCTTTGCTGGAACTACTTTGAGTTATGTAGGAATGCTTTCTGCCAAGCAGCTCGGTCCAAACCGTGTCAGTCCTATTGGAATTTCTATTCTGGGCGGGATGTTGCACAATCTTGGTCAGCTTCTTGTTTTTGCTACCATTGCCCGTTCTTTCTATGTACTGAACTACCTGCCAATCCTCGCTTTTACAGGAATTTTATCAGGCTTATTGGTCGGACTGGCTGCTACCTACCTCCTCCAAAAGGTCGGACCTTTACGTCACCATCATCAACAAGTCTTAGCAGAATGGAAATAAATCTCCCTAGGTCAACTAAGGAGATTCTTTTTATGGTCCGCACTACTTTTTCATTGCCCATAATAATTTCCCCATAACCCCGTTATCACAAATAAAATGAGCCACCCGAACCACCTCATATAAACACCGCTTATAACATCCATAGTAACAAAAAAACAATGAAGCTTTCAAGAAGAGAAAAAATCAGGTTCTTTGCGTGTTTTAGTCGTACATTTTCTTTCTTTTGTGCTACAATATCTTCATCTTTTATTTTTTGAGCAAAGGTAGAATTATGTCACCATTTAGGATCAAACTTTCTTCCAGTCAGCGAATCATTATCAGTTTCTTATTCGTGATTCTGACTGGATCAATTTTACTAAGTCTTCCCATCTCACAAATTAGCACCTCTACAGCAAGTTATTGGGATCATCTCTTCACATCTGTCTCCATGGTTTGTGTGACAGGGCTATTTACCAAAGCCGTTGCTGAAACCTATTCTACTTTTGGACAGATTATCTGTATGATGCTAATCCAAATTGGTGGTTTGAGCTTGATAGGATTCATCGGTCTCTTCGCTTTACGCGGTGGTCGTAAAATGAATTTCATCAATATGGCAACCTTACAAGAGGCTCTAAACCGATCTGACACAAAATATTTTCGTAGCTTCCTCAAATCAGCTTTTGGTTTTACCTTGGCGGTCGAAGCCTTTGGAGCCCTCTTACTTTCCTTCCATTTTGTGCCTGAATTTGGATGGGCGAGAGGTTTATTCACCTCGATTTTCGTAGCTATATCAGCCTTTTGTAATGCTGGTTTTGATAATTTTGGTGCAACTAGCATCATGCGTTATGTGGATAATCCTCTGATTAACCTAACATTAGCCAGTCTCATTATTATGGGAGGTCTTGGATTCTCGGTTTGGTTTGACCTTCAAACACAAATCGGGCAAAAACGTAGCCTACGAAAACTAGGGTTCCATACAAAGATTGTTCTAGGCCTAACAGCCATTATACTAACCCTCGGAACTCTAACAACCTTACTCACCGAATGGAATAACCCTTCTACTATCGGGCAACTATCATTTGGCCATAAATTATTAGCCAGCTTTTTCCAGACAGTCACCATGCGAACTGCTGGTTTTGCCAGTATCGACTACACGAAGGCTGAACCAATCACCCTCTTGCTCTATATCTTTCAGATGATGCTTGGCGGAGCCCCAGGTGGAACAGCCGGAGGTATTAAAATAACCGCCTTCCTAACCTTAGTGCTCTATGCTCGTAGCGAGATTCTCGGTCTCCCTCATACCAACTTTATGGGACGAACCATCGATAACCTCAGCATCCGCAAAGCTTTTGCGACATTCTCAGTCTTCCTTCTCATGTTCATCATCGGGCTCTTCTCACTTGCCCTAACAGATGACCGACAACCACTTCTATTTTTAATGTTCGAGGTCATGTCAGCACTAGCCACTGTAGGTGTTACGGCCAATCTGACTCCAAGTCTAACCATGGCCGGTCAAGCAGTCATTATGGCACTCATGTTCTTCGGCCGTATCGGTCCACTTTCTATTCTCGCAAGCCTTTCTGTTCGAAAATTATCTAAAACTGAAAGTCTTCAATACGCAAAATCATCTATGCTTGTTTAAAAGGAGAAATCATGCCAAACTATACTATCGGAATTCTCGGTCTGGGAGTTTTTGGTACTACCATTGCAAAAACATTACACAATTACGATTGCAATATCATTGCTATCGATAATCATGAGCAACGTATCAATCATCTAGAACCTATTCTCACGCGCGGTATTGTCGGAGACATCACCGACCGCTCGCTCCTACGTGCAGCAGGAATCGGTAACTGCGATGCTGTTGTTGTAGCTACTGGTGAAAACTTGGAATCCAGTGTTCTGGCTGTCATGCATAGCAAAGTTCTAGGTGTTCCTATGGTCATTGTCAAAGTCAAAGGAACAACTGCGAAAGAAGTCCTTCTTCGCGTCGGTGCCGATAAGGTTATTTCTCCCGAACGCGAAACTGGTATTTCCCTAGCGAAACAATTACTCCACCGCGATACAACCAGCCTCTTTGAGCTCGAAGGTAATGTTTCCATTGTCGAGTTTCACCCACCAGTAAAATGGATTGGAAAAACACTCGGCGAATTAAAACTCCGCCAACATTATAAACTCAATATCATCGGTTACCGAAGTGGCGAAAATCAGGAATTAAACATCCAACTGACTCCTGACTATGTCTTCAAATCTGACGAACTCATCTTAGCAGTAACAGACCATAACACTGTCGATCATTTTGAAGAGCTGACAAATTAAATAACAAATTTACGCCCTATACTCCGTTTTCAGGAGAAATATTTTATCCCTAGAAAGCCTACTAGACTATCATTTATCTAGTGGGCTTATCATCTGTCAAAAGGAGACGTTATGAATGATTTAACCAAAGGAAAGCCGATTGCAGTCATCTTACAATTCGCTATTCCCTTGTTGATTGGATCTTTTTTTCAACTGGCCTATAATTTTGCTGATTCCATGATTGTGGGGCATACTTTGGGAAAGGATGCCTTTGCAAGTGTCGGTTCGACAGCCAGCCTGATTTTTTTAATCATCGGTTTTGCCCAAGGTGTTACCAATGGATTAACCATTATTTCTGCCCAACGCTTTGGAGCTGGCGACTTAGAGGGGCTTAAAAAATCTTTTGTCCACGGACTCTTCTACGCTTCCCTCATCAGCCTTTTACTAACAGTCTCAGCCTTAGTATTTTTGAAACCTATCTTGGTCTTAATGCAAACGCCTGTGAGTATCATAGACCACTCCCATGCCTTTCTAACGGCCATGTTTGGAGGATTGACCTTTACTATTTTTTATAATTTCCTGTCTTCAGCCCTACGCAGTCTCGGAAACTCTAAAACACCTCTACTTGCTCTAGTTATCGCTTGTTTTATCAATATCGGTCTGGATTTTTTCTTTATCTTAGTCATGGACTGGGGCGTTTTCGGAGCTGGCTTTGCAACTATCCTCGCCCAAGCCTGTTCGGTCCTCTTTCTTATTTTTTACATTATCCACAAGGTACCTCACTATCATATTGGACTAGCTGATTTAAAATTGGATAGGGATAATCTCAAGAAACATGCCCAGCTTGCTTTTCCAATGGGATTTCAAGCCAGTATTATCGCCATCGGAGCCATGACCTTGCAGTTTATGGTCAACCAACTAGGAACAGACGCCATCGCCGCCCAGGCCATTGCCCTTCGTACTGACCAGTTGGCTATGCTGCCCATGGTCAATCTGGGGCTGGCTATTGCAACCTTTACAGCCCAGAACTACGGCGCTAAACTCTACGATCGAATCCGAGAAGGGGTGCGCTACTCCCTATTTCTGAACATTGTTTGGGCTATTATATTTGCGGTCATTCTCATCTTGGGCAATCGCTTCTTCTCTGGTCTCTTTCTGCCAAATGCCAGTCAAACAGTGCTGGACTTGGCTCTTGTTTACTACATCATTAACGGCTCTTGTTACTGGATTGTTGCTTCCCTCTTTATTCTTCGTAGCTTTATTCAGGGACTTGGCAAGGGCTTTATCCCAACACTAGCAGGCTTTGGGGAATTGATTTTCCGAGCAGCAGTCGCCATCATCGGCATGCAGTATTTCGGTTTTTATGGGACCGCCGCCGCTAACCCCGCCGCCTGGATTGGCAGTATCATCGTCCTGATTCCAAGTTCCATCATCTTTATGAAAAAGTTAAAAACGGGACAAAGTATATAAAGAAAACGCATGAAACTCTCATGCGTTTTTAAAATAATATTTTTGTAGAAATTGAATATGAAGGAGATGCCAAGAAGGACCAATAACAAACTACTTGTCTTTTTCTTATCCCACTTAAAATAGGCTAACAAGGGTTGGTCAGGACAAGCTCGCACTTCCTTGAACTGTTTGAAACTAGCTCCAAGACTGGCTCCTGCCGCCCCTATAATTGCACCACAATAATAGTGAGGAAGGACGTAGACCGACAAATAAGCGACCGTAACATAGGCAAGCACCAACAAGGTGTACATCAGTTTTTTCATGACAAATCCTCCCTGAACCTATTATATCTCTATTTTATCATTTACAAACTAAGCAAACAAGTAAGTACATGTTCTCAAAAGCACAAAAAAGACTAGAAAACCTAGTCTTTTGCTTGTTTTTTGAGTAATCCAGCTTAAGACTCTGGATCATCCAAACTACGGCCATGCAAGCCCTTTTCACGTTGGACTTGACGAAGTTTCTCTGGCGTCACATCGTTGCCTTCTTCATCAACCAGCTTAATCCCCTCAATATGATGACGGATTGTTCGACGATACCCCTCGATGTATTCTTCCCTGAGCTGAGCCTGTTCAACTTTTTCCTCTGGTGTCAAGGTACCAGCTTTTTTCTTTTTAGCCAATTCATTGATCCGATCGATTTTTGCTTGTTCCATGTCTGCCTCCTACTTACTATTCAAGAGATTGAAGACCGCCACAGCACTTGCCTTATCCGCCAAGGCTTTCAGTAGAGCCAAGCGGTTGGCTTTGATTGCCGCATCATCTGCCATGACCATGGTATTGTCGAAGAAGGCCGCGATGACTGGGCTAAGAGCAAAGAGCTTGTCCAAGTTGCCTGCCATGTCTTCTGTCAGCTCCAAGCCTGCCACTGCAGCAGCAAGGGCTTTTTCCTGGTCATTTTCAAAGAGGGCCTCGTCAATCGCAGTCACCTCCGCCTTTTCAGCCAAGTTGAAGACACGTGACAAGTTTTCCACAGCTTCCTTATAGTCAGCCTCTTTTGATTTTTGGAAAATAGCAGAGCTGGCTGCCAGTTGTAGTCGGACCACAAAGGTTGAGCTGGCAAGTACAGCCTCACGGATGTCTTTCGGAATCGCCTTATCCATCATCTTCTCTACACGAGCACGGATAAAGTCCATCACAGCTGGCTGGTTGTCATAGGTCAAGCTGGCAAAGTTCAAGCTGTAGAGCTCCGCAATCAACTGATCCAATGGAATTTCCCAACCAAATGCTTCCAAGATCCGCACGATACCCTGTGTCGCACGACGCAGAGCGTAAGGGTCGTTTGAGCCAGACGGAATCAAGCCAACTGAGAAGAAGGAGAGAAGGGTATCAAACTTGTCAGCCAGTGCCAAGACTGCACCGACCTTGCTTTCAGGCAATTCGCCTTCTGCTGAATTTGGCAGGTAATGTTCACGGATTGCTGCTGCCACCGCAAGTTTTTCCCCTGCAAGAAGGGCATACTTCTCACCCATGATCCCTTGTAATTCGTCAAACTCGCCGACCATACCTGTCAAGAGGTCAAACTTGTAGATGTCCGCCGCACGTGCCACATCCGCTTTTTCATCCGCAGACAAGCCTGCCAAGTCAGCTAGTTTTTCTGCGATAACTTTGGTACGTTCCATGTGCTCGTAAAGTGAGCCGATTTTCTCATGGAAAGTCACGACCTTCAAACGTTCTACCAAGTCAGCAATCTTGAGTTTTTGGTCCTCACGCCAGAAGAACTCACCGTCTTCCAGACGAGCCACCAAAACTTTTTCATTTCCTTTGATGACATTATCAATATACTGGTCGTTACCGTTGCGAACGGAGATGAAGTTTGGCAAGAGATTGCCAGATTTATCACGCACTACGAAGTAACGTTGGTGGTTTTTCATGGAAGTCACCAAGACTTCTTCTGGCACTTCCAAATACTTGGTATCAAAGGAGCCCATAAAGGCAGTTGGATACTCGACCAGGTTGAGAACTTCGTTGAGCAGATCTTCATCAATCTCAACCGTCACATTGTGTTTGTCCTCGATAGCCTTGATTTGCTCAACAATCATATTTTGACGCTCTGCGGGGTCTGTAATGACAAACTGTTCACGCAAGTCTGCCTCGTAAGAATCTGCACTTGCAATCTCGGTTTCATTTCCAAGGAAACGATGACCACGGCTGATGCGAGCGGACGAAATGTCCAAGAAATCCATATCCAATGCCTCGTCATCCAAGAGAACGGTCAAGGTGTGGACAGGGCGGATGTAGGCGAATTTGTTGGAAGCCCAGTTCATGCTGACCGGGAAGGTCATAGCTTTCAAGACCTCTGGAATGCCCGCCAAGACTGCCTTAGCTGGCTGACCAGCTTCGTGTTTTGTCACGTAGACATACTCTTCACCCTTGATCTCGCGGAATTCGATGTCAGCTGTCGTCAGGCCTTTGCCACGGACAAAACCTTCTGCCGCCTTGGTGAAGTTCCCGTCTGCATCCAAGGCAATCTTCTTAGCAGGACCCTTGAAATCTTCGGTCAGGTCTGTCTGCTGGTCCGCTAAGCCACGGACACGAACAGCCAAACGGCGTGGCGTTGAAAAGACATCAATACTGTCAAAGGCCAAACGGTTGTCTGTCAAAAAAGTCGCCATGCGGTCACGCAACTGGTGCATGGCTGGGGTTACGATGTAGGCAGGAATTTCTTCCAAGCCAAGTTCAACAAGTAAATTCTTTGTCATTATTCTGCGTCCTCCTTCAACAATTCTGCTCGTGTTGCTTCATCTAAAAGTGGGAAACCTAATTTTTTACGCTCTGCCACAAAGGTTTTGGCAACGACACGGGCAAGGTTACGGATACGGGCAATGTAGCCTGCACGCTCAGTTACAGACACGGCTCCGCGGGCATCCAGCAGGTTAAAGGTGTGAGAACACTTGAGCACATAGTCAAAGGCTGGGTGAACCAATCCCTCTTCCAAAGCCCGCTCTGCTTCTTTTTCAAACTTAGTAAAGTTTTCAAGGAGCATATCCTGGTCTGATACTTCAAAGGAGTATTTTGAATGCTCATATTCTGGCTGGATAAAGATTTCACCGTATTTAACGCCGTCTGCCCACTCAATATCGTAAACGGAGTCAACTTCTTGGATATAGGATGCCAAACGCTCCAAACCATAGGTTACTTCAGCTGTGACTGGACCTGTCGCCAAGCCACCAACCTGTTGGAAATAGGTAAACTGCGTAATTTCCATACCGTCCAACCAAACTTCCCAACCCAGACCTGCTGAACCTGTTGACGGGTTTTCCCAGTTGTCCTCAACGAAACGAATGTCGTGCTCCAAAGGATTGATGCCCAAACGCTCCAAAGACTCCAAGTAAAGCTCTTGGATATTAGAAGGCGATGGTTTCATGACCACTTGGAATTGGTGGTGCTGATACAAACGGTTGGGATTTTCCCCATAACGACCGTCCGCAGGACGACGACTTGGCTCAACATAAGCCGCATTCCACGGCTCAGGACCGATCGCACGCAAGAAAGTGTAGGGGCTCATGGTACCCGCACCCTTTTCCGTATCATAAGCCTGCATGAGCAAGCAGCCCTGCTCATTCCAAAATTGTTGTAAGGTCAAGATAATCTCTTGAAATGTAAGTTTTTTAGACATATTCTTCCTTCTTTCTATTATATTTCAAAATTGCTAGTTCTCCACACTCGGTATGGTTTCCACAAAAACAGCCTGCTCTGCCTTGTCCAGATAGGAACAGGTCATGGCTGCTAGGTCAATGACCCACTTGTAAATGCCTGCTTCTGCTGTTTCTTGGCAGAAGGTAGGGAAATCTGTTTATCCAGCCTGATGATTGCGTAAGATAGTCACAAACTGGTCCAGATTGGCTTGGTCCGAAACAGGTATCATCACTTGATAGCCCGTCTTTTCCAGAGCTTGACCTGCCTGTGAGCGGTAGGTAACCTGTCCAGACTGGATATCCACAGTATTTTCCACCATACCCAAGTCCTTAAAATAGGCAATCAGTTTGGGAAAATCAGGCCCAGTAAACTGTTCATGACCTCGATTGATATTTTCTAAGGTGAACATTGGTCTCCTTTCTTTATAGTAGCTGTCTTTCACCTTGAGATGAAAAACAAGAAATACTCGGTCGGCAGACAAAAAGAACCACATTCTCTTCCCCTGTCAACAGACATAGGGGCGTTGAGAACGCGGTTCCACCCTAATTTATTACTTCATTTGTATGATTCTGATTGAGTCGGACGTGGTCACGACTGGGAAAGCGCCAATTATTTCAAGACTGGCTTGGCTTTCACTCTCCCAAGCTCGCTAGACAGGCTTTTGAAACAACCTTCTTTCATGCTTAGTATTGTAGCAGAAAAATCAGCATTTGTCTAGAAAGACCACTATTTATCCGAACACAATCCCGCTGACAAATCCTACAAGGCTATTGCAGGCGTATCGCGATCTAGTAGATATTTTTCTGGTACTACTCCTAAGAATTTTTCTGCGTGTTGACTGATAAAATCAAGGGCATTTTCCAAATCTTCTACTCTATCAGAATCGACCAACTCCATGACCAAGAAAGCATTCTTTGTCTCATCCGTAATCATGGTTCGCTTACCATCGCGCCAATTGAAACAACGACAAACGGCTCCTTTATCATCCTTATAGCAAACTTCACCTGGTAGAGTTGGATTATTATTTTCATCACCAATGAGATAGAATTCATCTCCACCTTCAGTGATCGTTAGTTGGAGATTGCCTACAAATGTATCTATATCTTCTGCACCACATGGAAGACCGAAACGCAAACTTGCTGCATTATAAATATCCACTAAGGGCGAGATTGTCGAAACTGGACGGTCACTAGCAGAACGCTTCAAAAGGGCTTCAATACTAGAACGTGCACCTTTTTTAGTTTTGAATTTTTGATAAGCTTGGCGATACGTTTGGATGACTTCATTTTCACTAAAAGTATCTTCTGTGAGAAATTTCTGGGCAATTTCATTACTTTCTTCCAGTAGTTTCACTAAATCTTCTGGTGATTCTGATGGCGTTTTATAATCTTTCAATAATAGAACTCCAATTTTTGCATCTGGAAATAGACGCCAAAAAGATGAATCAACAACAAAATGTGACATATTCTTGCTCCTTTTTTATACAAAATCAGCACCCTATGAACATCTTCAAAGACCTAACGACGTTCATAAAATGCTGTTGCATGACTACCCGGTGGCAGTAAATATTTGGTTGCTTTCATTGTATAATATAGCTATTAAAAAAGCAATTAATAAATCAAAATGCGAAATGCCTGATTTCCTTACTATCTATGACTAATCTTTCTCGTCAAGAAATCTCCAATAAACTGGATTACGAAGATGATAACTAAAATCAAAAGAGTTGCTAAAAAGGTCACATCGTCATTGTAACGCAAGTAACCGTAGGAAAGGGCAACTTGTCCCAAACCACCTGCTCCGATAGCTCCTGCCATGGCTGTATAGCCGACCAAGGAAACAAGGGCAAAGGTCGTCACACGAATCAAGTCGGGCAGCCCCTCACGCAGATAGACAAGGACAATATCCCAGAACGTCGCTCCTGAAGCCTGAGCGGCCTCAATGACTCCGCGGTCCAATTCTGACAAGACCACTTCAACCTGACGGGCAAAGAACGGAAAGACTGAAAGAGCGAGCGGTACCAAAGCTGCCTCCGTACCAATCGTTTTCCCAACAATAATTTTCGTCAAAGGAGCAATGGCCGCCAACAAAATAATGAAAGGAATGGCACGGAAGATAGAAGCTACCTTATCCAAAATCCAGTAAACCGTCTTATTTTCAATGACACCCCGAGGACCAGTCAAGACCAAGAATAAACCAGAAACCAAGCCCATCAAGCCACCAAAAGCAAAGGAAACAAAGGTCATATAGAGGGTCAAATTAAAATGTGTTAACCAACCTGTCTGACCATCCCAGCCCAATTTATAAATATCTGGAAAATTCGTTTGAATCCATTCTAACATCTAGTTCGCTCCTTTCAAAATCGTCACTTCCACACGAGCCTCCGTCACTGCCTCAATCGCACGGTGCAACTGACCAGGTTCACCTGATAAGATCACTACCATCTCACCGACTGGCGTATGGTCCAAAATTTCAATATTGCCATAAAGAATATTGGCAGATACTTGATAGAATTTATACAAATCATTGACAATTGCCGTATCCGTGTTGGAACCAGCATACTTGAGTTGCACTAAAATGCTATTCTCAGGCAAATTCTTAACAATATCCTGCTGGTAAATTTTCACCAAGGCCTCATCAATTCCTGTTGCTGTTTTGATGAAGTCCTGTGTCAATTCTTCTTTTGGATGAGAGAAGATTTCTAAAACGGAACCTTCTTCGATCAAGTGACCATCCTGCATAACAGCCACACGGTTACAAATGTCTTTTACAATCTGCATCTCATGGGTAATCATAACAATGGTCAAGCCCAATTTTTCATTCAATTCCTGCAAGAGTGCCAAAATCTGCTTAGTCGTTTTCGGATCCAAGGCAGAAGTAGACTCATCAGAAATCAAGATTTTGGGGTCATTGGCCAAGGCACGGGCAATGGCAACACGTTGCTTTTGACCACCAGACAACTGAGCTGGATAGTTTTCAGCACGGTCAGAAAGTCCTACCAAGTCCAACAACTTTGCAACCTTTTCTTTCTTCTCCTGTTTGCTCAAGCCAGAATGCTTAAGGGCAAAGGCTACGTTTTCTTCTGCTGTCATCTGAGCCATCAGATTGAAATGCTGGAAAATCATCCCAATCTCGCGACGTTTGCTCCGCAATTGAGCTGGAGTCAGCGTAACCTTATCCCCCTCATAAATCACATCCTCATCAATGGTAATCTTACCTGCTGTCGGCACTTGCAACAAATTGATGACACGGACAAGGGTAGATTTCCCAGCACCAGAATAACCTACGATACCGTAGATATCCCCTTGATTGATATGGATGGTCACATCCTTGACCGCTTCGATGGTACGTTTTTTCTGCTGGAAAGTTACATCAATATTATCTAGCTTAATCATTTCCTTACTCATAACTTGCAATTAACTCCTCTACTAATTCAACATGACTATAGTAGTCAGCGATGCTGACATTTTCATCACCGGCATGGTCACGGCTATTGGCATTTCCTAATCCAAATCCTGCAATCGGCACACCTAGAGCATGAAAGACGGTATGCATAGGGCCTGTCCCCGGAGAAGTCGGCAAGACAGCAACTCCTTCTGGTGTCAATTTTTTAGCCAATTCAATCACATTGACAATGGCAGGATGGGACATATCACTTCGGTAGCTCATTTCCCCCAAAGTGAAGATAACCTCAACTTTTTCAAAACCATGCTTGTCCAAATGCTGGCGAATCTTGTCCAAAACATCGTGTGGCTCCAAACCAGGAACCAGACGGACCTCCATTTTTGCAGAAGCCTGAGCTGGTATGATAGTCTTGACCCCTTGACCAAGATAGCCAGTTGACAAGCCTTCAATGGTAATAGATGGCTCAAAATACAGACGCTTCAGAAATTCACGACGGTCTTCTACCAAGGTCGATAGGGTCAAGCCATAAATGTCTTTCATAGACTGACTGGTCGCCAGTGCAAATTCCTCCACCAAGGCCAATTCACGCTCATTTGGCCCTTGCACTTGCTCGTAAATGCCATCTATCAGGATTCGTCCATCAGCAGCCCGCATGGATTGAAGTGCTGATAATAAATACCAGCTTGCCGAATCAATGACACCTCCATAAGAAGAATGAATATCCAAGTCAGCTGATTTAACCTGAAGATCAAAGGTCACAATTCCCTTATTTCCCCCAGCAATTTCTAGCTGATGCAAACTATTGCGATGCCCCTGCTCCCAGACAAGTAAATCAGCACCGATCAAATGTTCTTTATATTTTGAAAGGTATTTGTCCAAGTCAACAGAAGCTGACTCTTCTGCCCCTTCCATAATAAAAATCACATTGACTGGTAAATGGCCATTCTGTCTAGCTTGATATTTTTTCAAGGCCGACAGACGAGCTGTGATATGGCCCTTATCATCATCTACCCCCCGACCATAGATATAGCCATCGGAAATGGTCAATTCAAAGGGGTTGCCCTTCTCCCAGACCTGATCGGCATCTGCAGGTACTGTATCATAATGATTGTAGAAAATCAATGTTTTCGCATCTGGCACCGAAGCCTTAAACTTAGCCATGACAAAGGGTGCTGCATAACTATCATCCAAAATAACCTCTGCACCAGCTTCTTCAAACATCTCTTTCAAGTAAGTCGCCACATCCAACAAACCAATCTGCTGAGCAAAAATAGATTTCTTTGAAATCAAGACCTTCAACTTTTCAAAATAAGTTTGAATAATCGCATCATTTTCAAATGCTTGAATTTTACTATCTGCCATACTTCCTCCTTATACTTAATGAAAAATCAATCAAATCTACTAACCAAAATCAAACATTCTCCCGCATATCTGACTTTGGTTAAGAGATTTTTTCTTATCTCTATAAAAACAGATAGAGGGCTGAACAACTTTGTTCAGTCCTCGACCTATTTACATTTTACCAAACTGGTTCATCCATACCGTCTGAAGTCTCTTCAATAACTTTTTTCACTTCATCCGTGTGGTAGGCTTCGATAATTTTCTTAATCGCTGCTGCTTGCTCTGATTTTTCCCAATCGCTACGAGCTGCAATCAAGTTGTACCACTGTTTTGAATTTTCATCTTTTTGCTCTTTGTAAAGGGCATTTTTGTAATCCAAACCAGCTTCCAACACAAATGTGTTGTTTACAACTGCTGCATCAACTGAGCTAAGTGAGCTTGCTGTTTGGCTTGCATCCAACTCAGTAATTTTCAAGTTTTTCTTGTTTTCAGTAATGTCAGCAATAGTTGCCAATTCTGTACCAGATACACCAACCTTGATCAAACCAGCTGCTTGAAGAAGGTAAAGAGCACGACTTTCGTTTGTTGGGTCGTTTGGAACCGCAATTTCTGCACCATCTGGAATTTCTTCCACTTTAGTGTACTTGTTTTTTCCATCAGCTGTACCTGAGTAAAGACGGATTGGTGCGATATAAGTATCCGCAATAGCAACCAAGTCTTCACCATTTTCTTCATTCCAGTTATTCAAGAAGTTATAGTGCTGGAATGCGTTGATGTCTACCTCATTTTCAGCTACTGCCTTGTTTGGTTGTGAATAGTCTGTAAATTGAGTGAATTCCAACTTCACTTCGTCCCCGAGAATTTCTTGAACTTTATTCCAACGAGCTTCTTCCGACTCACTCAAGCTCATCACACCTACTCGAACAGTTGTTGCAGATGAATCTGAACTTGAAGAAGAGTTACCACATGCAGCAAGTACACCTACTGATAAAGCAGCTGTTGCCAAACTAAACAATTTTTTTAATTTCATAAAATGATCTCCTTAAATTAGAACTGTATCTATCTTAACACAGAATTTTCTTTCTGACTAATTGACTTTTTTTATAGAAAGTTATAACTTTTCGTTATAACAAATACCCTTGCAATTATAAGTATTGATAATAAAAAGAGGGATACCCCTCTTAAAATATATCTACTAAATACTGAAATAGGTCTCGATGTTGCTTACAATCATTGTACAAAAATTCTGGATGCCATTGGATACCAAACAAAGCTTGGTTCCCCCTACTTTCATAAGCTTCTATCGTACCATCCCTAGGATCCAAACCTGTCGCCACCACTCCTGGAGCCAATTCTTTGATTCGTTGCTGATGGAAGGAATTAATAGGGCTCCCTTGGGCAAACAGTTGACCGATTCGGCTTTTAGGTTTCACTTGTAAACGATGGGATGTCCCCGCAATACCATCTTGCCAATGATGAGCCACCTCTTGTTCCAAGCTTCCGCCTAGAGCAACATTCAGCAACTGCATCCCTCGGCAGACTGCAAAAATTGGTTTTCCCTGACGAAGGGCTTCCTCAATCAAAGCCAGTTCAAATTCATCCTGTTCCAAGAGGTAATCATTACTATCAATCAAGCGCTCTTGACCGTATAGACTTGGGTCTACATGCTGACCGCCTGATAAAATCAACTTATCAATCATGTTGATATAGTCCTTGGCTAAGCCAGGAGTTCCCATAGAAATAACCATCGGTATACCACCAGCCTGACGAACACCATCTGCCAATTCACTCGCAACGGTTACATAAGTTCTACCAGATTTAGTTGGAAATTCTTGCTCGTTTCCTGAAATTCCAATGATAACTTTTCCCATAAAAAGCCCCTTTCTTTCATTTTTCTCCAATGTAGCATGACTACCTAGTCCTGTCTAATATAGAAGTTTTATGGCTTGATAAAAAATAACTATCAGAATTACCTATAAACAATTACTCACAAACAAGAGTTTGCCTTTGGCAGTTTCATAGATAAAATCTATACCACGCTTAAGAAAAAACTATGCTGGAGCCAGCATAAAAAAGGCAATCTTGATAAACAGGCGTGTTTTCAAGCTTTTATATAGAAGAAATATCATAAAACGCAGTTCCCTTTCAATCCGTTATAGCCAAAAATTATAACTTTCCCTAAAATTTTACAATTATACAAGAGTCGTTTTTTCTGTTAGGATAGGGGCATAGAAATATTTTGGAGGAAAAACCATGACGACTACCATTATCGGCTTCCCGCGAATCGGAGAACACCGTGAATTAAAATTTATTACTGAAAAATACTTTAGAAATGAAATTCCACAGGAAGAACTTTTGCTTGCTACCAAAAAATTGCGCGCTAAACATTGGAATATTGTTAAAGAAGTAGGCATTACTGAAATCCCAAGCAACGACTTCTCCCACTATGACAATGTTTTGGATGCAGCAGTACTATTCAACATCGTACCTAAAGCAGTTCAAGAACTTGACTTGACTGACCTTGAAAAATACTTCGCTTTGGCACGTGGTTATCAAGGAGAAAAAGGGGACGTTCGTGCTAGACCGATGAAAAAATGGTTCAATACCAACTACCACTATATCGTTCCAGCTATTGAAAAAGACACAGAAATCAAACTAGCAGGTCATAAGATTTTCGATGAATTCCAAGAAGCAAAGGACTTGGGTATCACAACTCGTCCAGTTTTGATTGGTCCATTCACACTCTTACAATTAACTGATTTTGAAGAAGGTTTAACTGCTACTGATTTCGTTGATAGCTTAGTTGCAGCCTACGGACAAGTCTTTGAAAAATTGGCAGAGCTTGGTGCTGAAAAAATCCAGCTGGACGAACCTAGCTTGGTCAAGGATTTGACTGCTGAAGAAAAAGCCCTTTTCCTAAACATCTACCAAACCCTCTTGGCTGATAAGAAAGGCTTGCAAGTCCTTATCCAAACCTACTTTGGCGTAAATAGTCCTCTTTCAAAAATTATGATTTTTGGTTTTTCAGCAAAAAATCAGTGAAAAATCACTCGTTATTTCATTCCACATAGCTCCTTTATTTTTTATTAGTGATATATTACCGCCCGTCGTTTGTGTTACTACCTAAAGTAAGATTCCTTTCAGAAAAGATTTTTTTTGCAACGAATGTAGCATTTAAGACTTTTGGAAAACCCACATACGGAATGCACTGAATAAATGTCTCAATAATTTTTTCTGGAGATATTCCCACATTTAAGGATCCATTAATATGAACTTCTAATTGTGGTTCGCACCCTCCTAATGTCAATAAACTTGTGATAGTTATCATTTCTCTTTCTTGCAAAGAAAGTCCTTGTCTACTATAAATATCTCCAAATGCAAATTCGATAATATATTCTCCTAAATCTGGAGCAATATCTTCTAATGTTTGTATAACTTTTTCGCCACTCACACCATCAATTTTTTGTAATTGTTCTAAACCTATTTCAAATCGTTTACTTTTCACTTGAATTCACCTCCTTTTTTCTTTTATAATATAACTATACTACTTAAACCTTAGTTTAAGTCAAGTTCTTTTACTTATGAATTTTAAAAATTAGGAAAGGAGTCATCTGCAATGAAAATAGGCGAAATTGCAAATAAAACAAATCTTCCGGCAAGCACCCTTCGTTACTACGAAAAAAAAGGATTACTCAAAGTAGATAGAGACAAAAATGGTAGAAGATATTATAAAGAAAGCGATATAGAGTGGATAAAATTTATAAGACGGCTGAAAGAAACAGGAATGCTTATCAAAGATATTCAACATTATTCCGAGTTACGATATGTTGGCTCGATTACAATGCCTGAACGATTACAAATTCTCCAATTACACAGGAATTATGTTTTAGAACAGCAACTAAAATGGACTGAGTATCTTCAAAATTTAGATGATAAAATTGAGTTCTATCAGCAATCTATTAAAAATACGACAAAACATAACTTGTAATTCGATAAGATCTGTTACATTGAGTGCGTGAAAAAATATGATTCTTAAAATAGGGATACAGTGCTGAAAGCCCCGAATTATCAAGCTTTTTTCTCTGTATCCCTATTATATCTCAAGCCCACTTTGTATGTGATAAACTATGTGCCTTTTGTGCCATACTTTTCTCCTCTCGCTTTACAATAGGCTTGAACACCTTTATTGTATCGCGTTTGGAGTTTTTTGGTATAACCTTCGTCGCGCACCCGCATAGCGGGTGGTTTATTTGTTACGCACCTTACGGAGCGTGACGGACTAAAAGTCACATAATAAAAAACTGACCTTCAAATGAAAATCAGTTCAAGGATAATAAACAGATTACAAGATGGCTAGAATGATGAAGTTCAGAATAAATAGAGCTGTAGCACCCCAAAGGATTGGGTGAATTTCTTTAGCCTTACCTGTCGAAACTTTTACCAAGCAATAGAAGATAAACGCTGCTGCAATACCGTATGAGATTGAGAAGCAAAGCGCCATGAAGAAGGCTGCAAAGAAGGCTGGAAGAGCATCTTCGAATTGGCTCCAATCCACATCTAGGAATGATGAAACCATCATAACACCGACAATAATCAAAGCTGGAGCTGTTGCCGCTGCTGGTACAATACCGATAAATGGCAAGATAAGAATTGAAAGAAGGAAGAGAACCGCTGTTGTAACAGCTGTCAGACCAGTACGACCACCTGCAGAGATACCTGCAGCCGATTCAACGTAGGTTGTCGTGTTAGAAGTACCGAATAGTGCACCGATAGAGGTACCAATCGCATCTGCAAAGAGCGCCTTGTCCATCTTAGAGTTAAAGCCTGTACCATTTTCGAGAGCTTTCTCATCTTCTTCTGAGAAAATACCAGTCTTACGACCTGTACCGATAAAGGTACCAAGTGTGTCAAAGGTATCTGACAAGCTGAATGCAAAGATAGTCATCAAAACAAGTGGTAGACGGCTTGAATCAGCAAAGAGAGAAGATAGACCACCAAAAGCTGCTAAGAAAGTCGTCCCAAGCTCCGCAAAGGCTGTACCGATATTGTTGTTTGCAAAATCAATTGTAGACAGATCCACAACACCTGCTGGAATTCCAGCTACAGTTGTTGCAATAATACCAATCAAAATTGCACCACGCACGTTCTTAATAACCAAAACAGCTGTCAAGAGGAGACCGAACACTGTCAAGAGAACACTTGGTTCAGTAAAAGTTGAAATAGATGGAACAACACCTCCACCTGCAAAAACAGAGAAAACACCGTTTGAGAATGTTTCGGCTGTTGCATCTGCCGGAGCAACACCATTTACAGTAATAATATCTGAACCAGATGTCAAGAAGGTGATTAAATTAGAGTTTTTAAAACCAAGATAGGCAACGAAAACCCCGATACCTCCACCGATGGCATGTTGCAAGCTAATCGGAATCGCCTTAATAATGCTCTTACGAACCTTTGTAACAGTAATAAAAACGTTAAACAAACCGCAGAGGAAAACCATTGCCAAAGCTTCTTGCCAAGTAAAACCAAGACCGATAACCACTGTATAGGTAAAGAAGGCATTCAACCCCATACCTGGTGCCAAGGCGTAAGGTACGTTAGCAAATAATCCCATAACAAGCGTTGATACAGCACTCGCAATAATTGTCGCTAAAAAGACTGCCTGAGTCGGCATACCTGCCACACTCAATACGCTCGGGTTAACGAACAAAATATAGGACATGGCAAAGAAAGTCGTAAGACCTGCCATAATTTCTGTTGAAACCGTCGTTCCGTGTTCTTTCAATTTAAAAAATTGATCCATTTTTCATTTCTCCTTTAATTTACGAACGATAAAAACATTATAATCAAAAAACATTATAATTTCAAGTTTTTTAATCTTGAAAACGTTATTTTGTTGATTTTCAGTCTTTAATATTCGTGAATAACGAACATTGAAGACCTTGCGGACAATCTATAAAAAATTTATTGCTTCTTTGCTTTTATTATCTCCTTTTGTTATACTGGAAATTATTAGTTCAAGATATGGTTACCTACAAGTACTATTCTTTGACGCATAAAACAATTTCTCAGCAGGCTAACTACTACCTAAACACTTTTTGCTATTAAAAACTAGTATAACGAATCTAGAAAGGAATGCCATTAAATATGAAGAAAAAAATCATTGCTATCGATTTGGACGGCACATTGCTCAATAATGATAGTCAATTATCTGATTATACCATCTCCACTATAAAGAAGGTCCGCCAAGCAGGACACACCGTTCTTATTGCCACAGGTCGCCCCTATCGAATGGCTGAAAAATATTACCACCAACTAGAACTGGATACTCCCATGATTAATTTCAACGGTTCTTTAGTTCACATCCCTGGAAAGAAATGGCAATGGGAACAAAATATTTTAATCGACAAAAAATACCTACTAGAATTTCTAAAAGAAGAAGAAACATTTGAGGCAGATTTTATTGCTGGTGAATACAAGAATAAATTCTACATCACTCAAAAGAACTTAGACAAGATCGATCCAGCTCTGATGGGGGTTGAACAGATTACTCCAGATACACTCATCAGACCTGAGTTAATTACCAGCGATCCTCATTCCATCCTTATGCAAACTCGTGCAACTGATAAGTATGAACTTGCAACAGAAATGAATGCCTATTTCAAAGATGAATTAGAAATCAATACGTGGGGTGGACCATTAAATATCCTCGAAACTTGTGCAAAAGGTGTCAATAAGGCAACCGCTCTGAGCTATGTTCTTAACCTCTACCAAGCCTCTCCTAGCGACTTAATTGCCTTCGGCGATGAGCATAACGATGTTGAGATGCTGGACCTAGCAGGAACAGCCTATGCCATGAAAAATTGTAGCGATACACTTCGTCCACATGCCGACAGATTGACAGCATTTGCTAATTTTGAAGATGGTGTCGCACGTGAACTAGAAAACCTATTTTTATAGACTTCAAAAAACCTGATAAACTGTCAGGTTTTTGTCATATTCGTTGCATATTTTTATCACTTTTCTGAAACACGATTATGAAAAGTTTCGGAAATATTTTGCACTTTTAACACAAACCTACTTGACAAATGTACTGAAAACGTTTTATAATGGTATAGTTCGAACATGAAAGCCCATTCAATGGTTTTTACATGAACAAGAAAAATTTAGGAGGATCAATAATGAGTATTGGAATCATTATTGCAAGTCATGGCGAATTTGCTGCTGGTATTCATCAGTCAGGTTCAATGATCTTTGGCGAACAAGAAAAAGTACAAGTTGTTACTTTTATGCCAAGTGAAGGTCCAGATGATTTATACGCTAAGCTAAATGCTGCTGTGGACGCATTCGATGCCGATGATGAAGTTTTGGTTTTGGCTGACCTTTGGAGTGGTTCACCATTCAACCAAGCGAGCCGTGTAGCTGGTGAAAATCCAGATCGTAAGTTTGCTATCATCACTGGTCTAAACTTGCCAATGCTTATCCAAGCTTACACAGAGCGTATGATTAACGCTACTGCTGGCGTGGAAGAAGTTGCGGCAAACATTATCAAGGAAGCAAAAGATGGTATCAAAGTTCTTCCAGAAGAACTTCAACCAGCTGAAGCTGCTCCTGTTGCCGATGCTGCTCCTGTTGCACTACAAGGTGCTATCCCTCCAGGTACTGTTATCGGTGATGGCAAGTTGAAAATCAACTTAGCCCGTATCGACACTCGTCTCTTGCACGGTCAAGTGGCGACTGGTTGGACTCCTGCTTCCAAAGCAGATCGTATCATCGTTGCATCAGATACAGTTGCCAAAGATGAATTGCGTAAACAACTCATCAAACAAGCTGCACCTGGTAACGTAAAAGCGAACGTTGTCCCAATCAAGAAATTGATTGAGGTTTCTAAAGACCCTCGATTTGGTAACACTCACGCCTTGATTCTTTTCGAAACTCCTCAAGAAGCTCTTGAAGCAATTGAAGGTGGTGTTGAAATCAAAGAATTGAACGTTGGTTCTATGGCTCACTCAACTGGTAAAACAATGGTTAACAACGTATTGTCAATGGACAAAGATGACGTTGCAACCTTTGAAAAATTGCGTGACCTTGGCGTTGAATTTGATGTGCGTAAAGTACCAAACGATTCGAAGAAAGACTTGTTTGAACTTATCAACAAGGCAAACGTTCAATAAATCGATCTGTTAGTATAGAAAGGATTACAACATGTCAGATATTACACTTATTTCTGCAATTCTCGTTGTCATCGTTGCCTTCTTCGCTGGTCTTGAAGGTATCCTTGACGAATTCCAATTCCATCAACCATTGGTAGCTTGTACCCTTATCGGTCTTGTGACTGGTAACTTGGCTGCAGGTGTTATGCTTGGTGGTTCTCTACAAATGATTGCACTTGGTTGGGCAAACATTGGTGCAGCTGTTGCTCCTGACGCTGCTCTTGCTTCTGTAGCTGCTGCAATCATCATGATCAAAGGTGGCGACTTCTCAACTGAAGGTATTGCCGTTGCAACAACAACTGCTATCCCTCTTGCCGTAGCTGGTCTTTTCCTTACAATGATCGTTCGTACTATCTCAGTCGGTCTTGTACACGGTGCTGACAACGCTGCTAAAGATGCAAACTTCGCTGCTGTAGAACGTTACCACTTGTTTGCACTTCTCCTCCAAGGTTTGCGTATCGCTGTTCCTGCAGCTCTTCTTCTTGCAATTCCTGCAGAAGCTGTTCAATCAGTACTTGAAGCAATGCCAGCTTGGTTGTCAGGTGGTATGGCCGTTGGTGGTGGTATGGTTGTTGCCGTAGGTTATGCTATGGTTATCAACATGATGGCAACTCGTGAAGTATGGCCATTCTTCGCACTTGGTTTTGCCTTTGCTGCTATCAGCCAATTGACACTTATCGCACTTGGTGTTATCGGTGTTGCAATCGCGCTTATCTACCTCAACTTGTCAAAACAAGGCGGATCAGGTAACGGTGGTGCTTCATCTAACGACCCAATCGGCGACATCCTTGAAGACTACTAAGAGAAGGGAGATTCATCATGTCAGAAAAAATTCAACTTTCCGTAAGCGATCGTAAAAAAGTTTGGTGGCGTTCAACCTTCCTTCAAGGTTCATGGAACTATGAGCGTATGCAAAACTTAGGTTGGGCATATGCAATGATCCCAGCTATCAAAAAACTTTACACTAAAAAAGAAGATCAAGCTGCTGCTCTTGAGCGCCACTTGGAATTCTTCAACACACACCCATACGTTGCTTCACCAATCCTTGGTGTAACTCTTGCCCTTGAAGAAGAGCGTGCTAATGGTGCTGAAATCGATGACACAGCTATCCAAGGTGTGAAAATCGGTATGATGGGACCTCTTGCTGGTATCGGTGACCCAGTCTTCTGGTTTACTGTTCGTCCAATCCTTGGTGCTCTTGGTGCTTCACTTGCACAATCTGGGAATATCATGGGACCAATCATCTTCTTCCTTGGTTGGAACGCAATCCGTATGGCCTTCCTCTGGTATACACAAGAATTTGGTTACAAGGCTGGTAGCGAAATCACTAAAGACATGTCTGGTGGTATCCTTCAAGACATCACTAAAGGTGCTTCAATCCTTGGTATGTTCATCCTTGCCGTTCTTGTTCAACGTTGGGTATCTATCAACTTCACCGTTGACCTTCCTGCAAAACAATTGTCAGAAGGTGCTTACATCGTCTTCCCAGAAGGCACTGTAACTGGTACTGAACTTCAAGGTATCTTGGGTGACGCCCTTAGCGGACTTAGCCTTTACCCAACTCAAGCACAAACATTGCAAGGTCAGTTGAACAGCTTGATTCCTGGTTTGATGGGACTTCTCCTTACTTTCCTCTGCATGCACTTGCTTAAGAAGAAAGTAACACCAATCACAATGATTATCGGTCTCTTCATCGTAGGTATTCTTGCTCGTTTCTTCGGAATTATGTAATCAATTACCCCGCTCTTGCGCAATGTCATTAAGTTAAGCATTTAAGCAGCTAAAGAAACTATTCCCGTCTGAGCAGTTCATGACAAAACGGGAATAGTTTTTGTATTTAGGGCGCACAAAAAGGAAGGTTTTTAACCCAAATTTTTAACTATTATGATATTCTATAAGTGAAGCTTACGGGAGCCTGGCTTTTTATCTTTCTTTGGAAGGTTCGATTGGGTCGAATAATGGATAAATGCTTAGCAATGTAGGTTTCTAATTGGAAGGAAGTAAGTTCTTCTCTAAGAAATTTTCGACAGGCATAAACAGCGTCTGAAAAACAAATTTTATAAGTCTGTTTTAACTTTGATGTTTTAATGGTAACGTGTGAGGTTAGCCATTTACAAACATTAAAGTTGATAAAGCGAGCGTAGATTTCTTGGAGAATCCCTTCCTTCTTTTTCGCGTGAAAATGAGTCAGACCGATACTATATTTTAGGTCACGAAAACTGGTCTCTATGCCCCATCTGTAGGCATAGAGATCTTTTAATTTTTCTGGAGAATAATCGGTGTTTGTCACCAAAGTTTCAAAGAAACCAGGCTTGATTTCGAGACGCACCATTCGGAAATG
>NZ_JAOTGI010000006.1:0-86424 GCF_044427255.1 Streptococcus sp. 2021WUSS126
GTAAAATGAAACATATAAGACCTCCAATTGAGTGTGGTAATTCCTGTTAGAAGTTGATTGTTTTTTTATTCTAGTGTACAGGTAAATCCACGAATTCTCAACTGGGGGTCTTTACATATTGTCTATACCAAAAATAGAATCATCAAATAGGAAATTCCATTATTTAACATATGTAGCGCAATCGGATAGCGAATATCTCGTCTAATTAAATAGAGCCAACCAAGATTGAGACCCATAGTGAAATAAATTAGAAACTGCGGAATGGTTGTTGGCATATGGACCAAACTAAACAAAGAACCCGTTACAGCAAGATAGATTCCAACAGCCTTCATATCTGCCATTTTAGGGAAGAAATAGGTCGCCAACAAACCTCTAAAAATCAATTCCTCTAAAATCGGAGCAAAGATTACGACTGATAAAAATGAAACCAAGGGGTAGGCAGACACAAATTGGATGACCAAGGTTTGATTTTGACTTTCAGATATAGGTACCAAAAGTTGGAAGATGAAAAATGCAATATAGAGCAAAATAGGCCATTGAAACTTATGGAACCATGATGAAGATACACTATAGTCAATGGTATGCCGAGAATACACAAATTTCCATAATACAATTGTAAATGCAATTCCGAGAACAATGCCAATAATCGCACAAATCAAAATCATATTCACAATCAATTGAGCTGGAAATTCTGGAATAGCTTGTAATGACGGTCCTACCATCAAAAACCCAGAAATAATTTGATAAGCAACAAAAAATAAAAACAATAATGCAATGTGTTTGATAAATTTTAACATACTCCCTCCCTAAAAACTCAAATCAACAATATTATCAATTCGTACCAACTTGGTTTCAATCTCTCCTTCCGCTAATTCACGAGAAATTTTAACCCACTCCTCATCCACAGCTAAAATGCTGTATTCGTAAATGGTCATAAATTCCTCATCAAAGCGGATTTTAGCCTTACTTCCGACCAATTCTTTCAATAAAACTGACATCTGATTTTCTCCTTTTGTAGTTTTCTGCAACTTTTTTACCCTAGCTTGCAACTGCTTCACTTTTTTCCTATCTGATAGAGAATTGAAAAATAGAAATCCTACAAGAATCCATAAAAATAGTTCCATCGTATCCTCCTATATCAAGCCCAGACTCTGCATCAGTAGCATCAACAAAAATCCGAGAAGATTATTCAGACTGTGTAGAATAAGTGCATTGGTATATTTGCCAGAAATACGATAGGCGAGTCCCAGGACCAGGCCCATACCTCCATAGACAACCCAAGATCCGATATTGGTCGGATTGTGAATAAGTCCAAACAGAAAACTTGATAGCAATAATCCCACAATCGAATCCTTTCCAAAGACTTTCCCCATAAGAATCCCTCTGAAAAGCAGTTCCTCCAAAACTGGAGCAAAGAAAACTGTAAAGAGAAACAAAATTAAGGTTGGCAAGCCTGAATTGTTGATAATTTCCTGATTGGCAGTCGTCTGACCGTATCCCTCTTCCAGCATAATCAATTGTCCACCAATTATTTTCAGACCAAACATAACGATAAAGGCGAGGGCTATAAAACCAACATTCGCACCCATCCCCCACTTCTGCTCACCTTTCCACAGACCTAATTTACCAGTCAAGATAAGACCAAGCACTACAGCAACCAACAAGAAGGCAGCAGCAATCAGAAGGTTTTTCCCATCAAAATTTGGTAGAGTAAACATAGCCATCTGGGTCAATACATTTAGTGCAACGACAGCCAGTCCCACTAAGAGAAACTTCCAATTTTTAACCACATTCCAATCTTTGACACTTCCAAGTCTATTCATAGCAATCACCTTAATATAAATAATTATTTTTCGTTTGTTGAAAGATAAAGTCTTTTAGTTTACTTTTAGTACGAGGCAACGAGCCGCAGGCATAACTGGAGTTAGGCAAGGCGAGTTAACGAAGTAATAAAAGAGAAACTAAATGACGACAGCAGAGCTGGCAAGCCCAAAACCAATGGCAAGAGGATATTCAGGTTTGACAAATCAATCTGCCCAGTAGCCAGCCACTCTCCGAAAATATAGCCAACTGCGTACATACCAAGGCCGATTAACCCCACGAAATAAACAATTTTTAGAATCGATGTAAACTTTTTATTCTCTTTCATAATCACTACCAAAACCTTTCATTATTTAAAATAACGACGGATCATGCGAACCTGCATCACATTGATGTAAATATGTAAAAATGCAACAACTAGAAAAGCCGTAATTTGTCGTTCCTGCAATAGCATGCTAAGTACAAATAGGAAAAGATATAAACCTGGTAACACGATTTGATTCAAAGTGAAGACGATTTGGAAACTCATTTTGTAGTTTGCTTGTTTCTCACCTTCGTCCATTGCCTCAGCAAAGTCTTTCATTTCTTTTACCGTAGCAAAAGCGGATAACTTATAATCACGAATTTTCTGAGTTAATTTCATGATAAAAATCTGAGAAATGAGAAGAATGACATAGAAAACTACATCAAAAATTGACCCGTACATGATCGCGCCGTCTTCTAAGAAGGTAACACCAAATCCTAGAACCAAATTTAACAGAGTCAATGATACGGCAACATTGAATGATATGGTCGCGTATTCTAGGTTACGATACATTTTCTTATATAGTTCATCAACACGTTCTTCATCCTCATCTGAAATGGAATGATAAAGTTTATAATTTTGATTAGCTTTAACACCAAAATATACGGTTCCAGCGAAAATTACAAATGTAATAATCCTCAAACAAATTAGAAAGTTATCTAAATTGAGATAAGAAGGCAGGTTGAATTTAAAGATTAATACTCCAAAGAAACCGATAAAGCCACCCAAAATTGCTGAAATCAGCATATAGGCTGAATATCTCATCCATCTTTGTTTCGTTGAAATTTGTTTTCCCTGTTTCATTTTTCTACCTCCACTGATTGAAAAACATTCTCCACATTTTCATTAAAAATTTGTGCAATCCGCATAGCAATGACCACCGAGGGCGTGTATTCGCCCCGTTCAATCAAGCTAATAGTCTGCCGTGATACCTCTGCTAATTTTGCTAGCTCTGTCTGATTGAGACCATCTCTGGCTCGCAATTCCTTGAGCCGATTTTTTAAGACATATTCCATGAGTTTTCCTTTCTAGGCTTGGTAGATAATCAAGCCTGTTTCTGTGTCTTCGACAGCTATATTTTCCTTGGCAAACTTGACCAATAAAAGATAAGTATAGTAGAAATCGCCTGCACAAGAGGCCGCATGCATGGTTGCTACCATGAAGTAGAGAGTGGTATTCATCATCCCCAAACCTGCTAACATGGTCAAGCCCAAACTAATCACAACAAAGGGAGCCAAGCTGATTACTAGCATTTGCATCCGATTGTAGAGTGAACCTGGACTGGTCGCATAGGCCATCCCCGATTTCCATTTAAAACCAAACTTAACAGGATTTTCAGGACAAAAAATCTTGAAAAATAATCCATGAATAGCTTCATGTACAACTATCAAAATAGGAAATAGAACTGTTGCTATCCATAACTCTGGTAAGGTAAGCGGCAAATTTTGATCTACATTAGCCAGCAAGGAAAACGCTAACTTACCAAATAGCAGAGCAAATGGGAAGACCAGAACAATCGCAAGAATATTCAATCCCCACACAAACTTCTTATTTTCCATGATATTGACTTCAAATAATTTCTTTTTCGCTTCCATGTATCGTCTCCTTCATTTTCCTACAAGCTAGACTAAACTATATAGTCCTAGAGCAACTCCAATTAGTAAGCCGAAAATAATTGCTACCATATCTGCTGAAATGTGTCGTTTCACGATCTATCTCCTTTTACTTATTTTCTTTTTTCTCCATTTGTAAACTTGCTTCGATACAAGCAATTGAGGCAATTAGAGTAGTCATTAGAACTGTGTCCATATCGCTCCAACCCAGCAAATCAGAAAGAAGAATGTAAGCCAATAATAGAATGGCCCCTATTTCAACTGCACGCGCAATGGTTGTTCCTGTAATCATAAAAGGTTGTTTCATTTGGTGACTCCGTATCTGTTCATCGTATCAGATGAACCTTTTTGATTTTTATCTTGATATCATTGTAATACTTCCTTTTCTTTTTGACAAGTATCTTTGTCAAAAAAATAATAATTTTTGTCAAAAAGTTTATGAAAATTGTCAAAATGTAGTAAATATTGGTCAGGATAGCCAAAATTCATTAAAAAAGAAGCAAGATTACTCTCGCTTCTTTTCTCGAAAGACTGGATGTCCATGTTCCCACATGATAATCTCTAAATTAAACCACTTTGCATAATTTCTTTTATAGCTTTGCAGCTTGCCATACACTAAAGTAAATAAAAGAAGAATGCTTATGATAAATACTCCTATGATTACTTCCCCTGAATTCTCACCAATCATCAATTTGACTACCTCGGTAACAAACATTGCGACGATAATCAGTAACCGAATAAATCATAACAAAACCTGCGTAGTAAATTAGCTGGTGCTTTCTGCTTCGCTGATTGTATTTCTTCCTATAGACTTGCTCTATCTTTCTAAAACGTGGATAGAGGACTTCCTTGGTACCGTATCCAAAGCGCCCCATTTCATCCAAAGCATAATATCCTAACAGGCGGCAAATTTCATAATTTATGAAACGTAAAATGAGATAGAGGGGAATAATTAATAGACAATTCCATATCTGATAGGATATTATTAGACAGATAAACAGTATATTGATGACTTGCAGAAGAAAATAAAAGACCAAAATCATGTTTTTATTATACCAAAAACTCTTCTACCCAATGGATAAAAGAGTTTATTGAGCGATTATAGATTATCAGCTACGCTGTTCAAGAGGGTTTGGATTGCAGAGGCATCGCTACCACCTGCCATGGCCATGTCTGGCTTACCACCACCACGACCTGCTACGATTGGAGCAAGGACTTTGATGAGGTTCCCTGCATGAACATCGCTTGATTTGCTGGCTACAAGGACATTGACCTTGTCACCGATTGCAGCAACCAGCACCAAGACATCTGAGTAGTCTTTTTGCTTCCAGTTGTCAGCGAAGGTACGAAGAGCACCTGCATCAGAAACTTGGACTTGGCTGGCAATGTAGCGAATGCCATTAGCATCTTTGACATCTTTGAAGACATCACCTGCTGCCGCTGCTGCTGCTTTTTCTTTCAAGCTAGCATTTTCTTTTTGTAGATCACGAACTTGCTGAGCAAGACTTTCAACCTTGTTTGGTACTTCCTTGATCTGTGGTGACTTGATGGTTGCTGCCACTTCTTTAAGGGCATCTTCTTGGTCACGATAGGCAAGGAAGGCTTCACGGCCTGTTACCGCGATGATACGGCGGGTACCTGAACCGATACCTTCTTCTTTCAAGATCTTGAAGATACCGATTTCAGCGGTGTTACCAACATGAGTACCACCACAGAGTTCAACAGAATAATCACCAATTGTCACCACTCGGACTTCTTTACCGTATTTTTCACCGAAGAGGGCCATGGCACCCATTTCCTTAGCTGTGTCAATATCAGTTTCAACCGTCACAACTGGAATGGCATTCCAAATTTGTTCATTGACTTCTTCTTCAATACGACGAAGTTCTTCCGCAGTAACTGCCTCAAAGTGCGTAAAGTCAAAGCGGAGGAAGTCTTGCTCATTCAAGGAACCAGCCTGTGTTGCATGCTCACCGATAATATTGTGAAGAGCTGCATGGAGCAAGTGAGTTGCTGTGTGGTTCTTCTCAACACCCTTACGGCGTTTTGTTTCGATTTCAAGTGTGTAGGTTTGACCAACTGAAATGCTTGTGGACAGTTCAACTGTGTGCAATGGTTGACCATTTGGTGCTTTCTGCACATCGATGACAGTCGCAACAATGTCTCCAGCAGTATTTTTCACAAAACCATGGTCTGCAACCTGACCACCCATTTCTGCATAGAATGGTGTTTGATCAAAGACAAGGAGGGCTTGACCTTTTGAGACTGCTTCTGTACGCGCATTATCAGCCACAATGACAGATAAGCTTGCTTCAAGAGCTGTTTGACCATAAACAAAGGTTGACTCTTCTGTGATAGCAGCCAGGGTTTCATTTTGCATGCCCATTGAACCACCTTTGACAACTGAGGCACGTGCACGGTCTTGTTGCTCTTTCATAGCCGCTTCAAAGCCAGCAATATCAAGGGTCATACCACGGTGATCAGCCAATTCTTCTGTCAACTCTACTTGGAAACCATAGGTATCATAGAGTTTGAAAATGTCACAACCATCAATCTCAGACTTACCTTCTGCTGCCAATTTGTCCATCAATTGCTCAGCAAATTGTGAACCTGTATGGATAGTACGAGCAAATGACTCTTCTTCACTCTTAACAATCTTCTCAATAAAGGCACGTTTTTCAAGTACTTCTGGATAGTAGCTTTCCATGATATTGCCAACTGTCTCCACCAATTTGTACAAGAATGGCTCTGTGATGCCCAAACGTTGACCATGCATAGAAGCACGACGAAGGAGACGACGAAGGACATAACCACGGCCTTCATTTCCAGGAAGAGCACCGTCACCAATAGCAAATGAAAGAGCACGGATGTGGTCTGCGATAACCTTGAAGCTCATGTTGTCGCCATCTTGGTCATAGGTCTTACCAGAAATCTTTTCAACTTCACGAATGATTGGCAAGAAGAGGTCCGTTTCAAAGTTGGTCTTAGCCCCTTGGAAAATAGCTGCCAAACGCTCCAAACCAGCGCCAGTATCAATGTTTTTGTTTGGCAATTCCTTGTACTCAGAACGCGGAACAGCTGGGTCTGCGTTGAACTGGGACAATACGATATTCCAAATCTCGATGTAACGGTCATTTTCAATATCTTCTTCCAAGAGACGGATACCAATGTTTTCAGGGTCAAAGTCAGTACCACGGTCAAAGAAAATCTCCGTATCTGGACCAGAAGGACCTGCACCGATTTCCCAGAAGTTATCTTCAAGCGGAATCAAGTGGCTTGGCTCAACACCAAGAGCAATCCAACGATTGTATGAATCCACATCATCAGGATAGTAAGTCATATAGAGCTTGTCTTTTGGAAAGGCAAACCATTCTGGGCTTGTCAAGAGCTCAAAGCCCCACTCAATCGCTTCATCACGGAAATAATCACCAATAGAGAAGTTGCCAAGCATTTCAAACATGGTGTGGTGGCGGGCTGTCTTACCAACGTTTTCAATATCGTTGGTACGGATGGATTTTTGGGCGTTTGTAATCCGTGGGTTATCAGGGATGACTGAGCCATCGAAATATTTTTTAAGAGTTGCCACACCAGAGTTGATCCACAAAAGAGTTGGATCGTTAACTGGGACAAGGTTTGCTGAAGGCTCAACAGAGTGACCCTTTGATTTCCAGAAATCCAACCACATTTGACGAATTTGAGCAGAAGATAGATTTTTCATAAACTAAGATACCAAGAGCGTTAAGAAAGCGAGAAGAAAATAGGAGACCAACGCTGTGCGCCAGCGCACTAGGCGGTCTATCTTTTTCTCGACGCTTTTAGCTCGGGTTCAATTCAGAAAATTATCTAAATTGAACATTTCCTTTCATATAGTAATAATTGAGGGGAAAGTCCGTAGCCCGAGTTCATTTCAGAATAAACTCAATGCCCTTTCCTTTCGTTTAGATATTTTGAAAAATTATTATTAGAAAGAAGCGAGCCTTCCAGGCGGGTTCAATTCAGAAAATTATCCAAATTGAACATTTCCTTTCATATAGTAATAATTGAGGGGAAAGTCCGTAGCCCGAGTTCATTTCAGAATAAACTCGATGCCCTTTCCTTTCGTTTAGATATTTTGAAAAATTATTATTAGAAAGAAGCGAGCCTTCCAGGCGGGTTCAATTCAGAAAATTATCCAAATTGAACATTTCCTTTCATAATAGTAATAATTGAGGGGAAAGTCCGTAGCCCGAGTTCATTTCAGAATAAACTCGATGCCCTTTCCTTTCATAAGTGATAGTTAGGCGGGTTCAATTTAACGAAATAGTTAAACTGAATGATTATTTCACGATTAATTCGATGCATCTTCCATCATTTCGATGTAGTCAATTGCGACCACTAAGGAAATGACCAAATCTGCATAGGAATCCTCCAATACAGTAACGGAGTAATGAGAAGTTAAATGAAAGAGTTCTTTGGAGATTTCAGCCACGAGCATACCATCTGGCCTTTTCAAGCGAAAATCCAAATCCCAGATATTTCCATCTAGGATTAAACCTAGATTTTCCACAGTATAGCGATCCTTGAAAAAAGTAAGTTCCTTTTGCAAGTAGAAAGAATGACCGTCTGCCATATCAATGGTAAACTGGGGCAGGAAGGTCAAAAACTTCTTGGTAATCTGACAAACTTCTCCACCTCTGGAATTTCTCACGATAAACCGTTTTGGAATTTCGAGGAAAGAGCCCTCCACTTGATAGGCAAGATTCCCAAAACTATCACAAATATCAAATTTTTCACCACCAAAGGTAAAGCGCTGTTTCACTTGAAATTGCTTCATGATAACCTCCAAAAAAATAACAAGAAACCAAACGAAGGGCGAAAAACCGCGGTACCACCTTCATTCAATGACTTGTCATTCTCATTTAAGAAACTGTATCCACAAGCAAAAAACTTTTATATATAAGCCGAAAACTGTGAATACAGGTTCTACTATTCAATTGTAATATTAAGTAGCAAGATACTTGGCTTAGATGGCTCGCAGCAACCGCCAATTTTCTGAACTAAGGTGTCAAGTACCGATTCTTAATAAGTAAATCGTCAATTACTGACCTGATGAACTAGAAGATTCTGTTGTAGAAGAAGAACTTTCAGTCGATGAAGAGCTACTCTTCGTTGAAGAAGAACTGCTTTCTTCTGTTGTCACATATTGTGAAAGAAGATTTTGGAAAGCACTGTCTTTAACCTTAACGTTTGCTTTTTGGAGTGCTTCTTTCAGCACAGTAGCAACAAATGATGAATCACTTTGCTTTTGTGCCAAAATAATTTCTTTCAGCTTATCTTTATAATCTTCCCATTTAGCAGATTTTTCTGATTTAGCATCCAATTTTACAACATAATAGCTCGTTGTATACGTCTTCATATCTACCGAAGAAATCACCGACGCTCCGACTTGACCTGCATCCAAGGCAAATACTGCTTTCTGTACCTCTGCTGGAACAGTTGTTGAAGTTGAATCGAATTTAACTTCGCCTCCATTGTCTTTTGTAGTAGTATCCGTGGAATTGTCTTTCGCCAATTGAGCAAAATCTGCACCTTCAGCTTGTGCAGCAGCTAAAACTTCTTTTGCTTTAGCTTCGTCTGCCAACTTAATGACACGTGCTGTTACTTCAGGTGTATAGGCGTCATAAGCTGCCTTGTAGTTTTCATCTGTCAATTCTTTCTCAGCAGCTTGTTTTACAGCATACTCAACCAATTTATTGGTACGAATTTGTTCCTTATAGGATTCTTCTGTCAATCCTGCCGAAGAAAGTGCCGCATTAAAAGAAGCACCAAGTTGTTCTGCCTTCTTATCATATTCCTTATTTACTTCTTCTGCAGAGACTTTGTCACCATACTGATTTTCAAATACATTACTGATAACCATTGACAGCAAAACTTGTTGAGCTTGTGAGTTTGTTTTCACTTTCTCATAAAACTCAGACACAGTAATCGTGTTACCTTTCATCGTAATGATATCTTTATCAGCTGCATTGGAACAAGCAGCGAGTGTTACTGCAGCAAAGAGTGTTACTGCACCTGCGAGAATTTTTTTAGTTTGTTTCATTAAAGACTCTCTCCTTTTTTCATTAACCCCTTTATTATAACACAAAAGCTTAAAAACTTCTTAAATTTCTATATGTTTTAAGTCAACATTCTCTACATTTTTCCTCAACATAAGAAGACCGTCACTCATGGAAACAAGACTAGCAGTCACATCTGGATTATCCAATGTCGCATCGAATAAACGTTGCAATCCCTTATAAATCGTTCGCTGCCCTCTTCTGACATCCTTGATGTCTTTGGCAACATCTCCTCCTTGGAAGATGTCATCCAAAATGATTAAACCACCTACTTTGACCTTTTTCAAGACTTCTGGTAAAAATACAATATATTTTGATTTAGCAGAATCCATGAAAACAAAATCATATGTGTTATCTGGTAAAGTCGGAAGAATATCCATGGCTTCCCCTTCCAGCAATTCAATCTGCTGGCGCTGATCATATTTGGCAAAGTTTTCCTTTGCAAAGCCAATCATTTCTTCATTTCGATCAATCGTTGTAATCTTCGAATGTGGGCTATTGTCAGCCATCAGTAAAGCAGAAAAGCCAATAGCAGTTCCAACTTCTAAAATACGTTTAGGTTGGAGTGTCCGCATCAGCAAGCGGAAATAAGCTACCGTTTCATGAGGGATAACTGGAATATTTTCTTGACGAGCAAACTCTTCCAGTTCTTTCAAAAAACCTGTATTTTGCGCCTGACGTGTTCGCATAAAATCCACAATTTCTTCCTTGACAACCGGACGGCGCATATTGTGATTTGCGTTTTTACTATATGATTCGACCATAGAATCCATTATATCATAAGCCGACAAGATTTTCTTCCTCAACACACTAAAAGGTAGGTTTCCCCACCTTTTCTTTACATATTTTTGGCGTAATCAATTCGATACCCTAAATTTCCAGCTAGTTCTTGAAGTCGAATAAAAGTCGCCTGCTTACTGAAAAAGAGATAGTAACTATCCGTGTCCATATCTACTGCCCCTAGACAAAAGTTTTCATCAAGATATTTGTTATCAATGACTCTTGCCCATTCTGAAATAGATGCAATTGGACTTAATCCACCTGAATCCAATTTAAGAGAAATTCCCGCATTGCGGACCTGCTGAAGGCAATCAAAAAAGTAGATAAAATCTTCAAGATTGTCCTTATAATCACGCACACAAATATAGTTCAAATGCTCTAGTAATTTTATCAAGATTAACCAAAGATTTTCCTTTTCAGACTCTCCAACACGATCCAAGAAATCATCGAATGACTCTGAATCTAAAATACGTTCCATAAAATTGAGAATCTCGTGTGGATCACTGGCGAAGACTACTTCTCTAAGTTGGAGAAATAGTTCCCTATCACCATTTGACATTAAATCTGCTAATTCAAAAATATCTTGTAGTTGTTCTTCTGTTAACATAGTCCCCTCTCTTTATTAATTTGAAAAATCCCATCTTATATGCGGTGCTACTTGCTCTACAAAATGGTAAATATCATTAAAATCTGCACCATCAAGCTTATTCAAATTAACGACTGCAAGTAGTGCCCCCTTATTTCCTACAATTCGCAAACGTTTCGACTGATAGCCACGATAGACAGGAGAAACGATGTATCGAATCTCCGCAATCTCTTCTAACGAATGGCGCTGACGTTCACTCCAAAAGTGTTCTTGAAATTCTATGTACTGTGTTGTCAAGATAAAAACAGCCTTTTGCTTTCTCAATATATATAAATAAACCAGCAAAGGTTGTAAAAATATCAAATAGACAACACTTCCCACAGATGGTTCAGGTCTGGTCAAACCACCAAGACCGAGCAAGATGAAAACAAGACTAATCACACTGGGAATGACAATCGAACGTTTATAGGAAATCATTTTAGAGATGTACCCCTTTTTCAACAAGCTCCTCTAACTCAGTTAGGCGTGCTTCAAAAACTTTGAAAGCATCATTAAGATAGTCTTCTTTGGTCATGTCTACACCTGCTTTGGCAATGACATTGAGAGAATAATCTGAGCTACCAGCCTTCAAGTAGTTGAGATAGTTTTCTTTGTCTTCTGGACTACCATTGACAATCTTGTTTGCTAGAGCTGATGCTGCTGCGAAACCTGTCGCATACTGATAGACATAGAAATTGTAATAGAAGTGTGGAATACGAGCCCACTCAAACTGGATTTCTGGATTTTCTTCTGCAGAAAGTCCGTAGTATTTCTCGTTTGTCTGACCGTACAATTCATTGAGGAAATCAGCCGTCAAGACTTGACCTTCCTGGTCTGCCTTATAGATAGCTTGTTCAAACTCGGCAAATTGGGTCTGGCGGAAGACTGTACCACGGAATCCATCTAGGTAATGGTTGAGAATAGCAAAGCGTTCCTTGTCATCTTCTACTTCTGACAAGAGTTTTTCTGTTAAGAGATTTTCGTTGGTTGTTGAAGCAATTTCAGCCAAGAATAGGGAATAATGTCCATAGACATAAGGTTGAGTCTTACGAGTCAACATAGAATGAAGTGAGTGGCCTGTTTCATGGATAAGAGTGTACATGTTATCCAAGTTATCCTGCCAGTTGAGAAGCATGAAGGCGTTGGTGTCGTAGGCACCTCCTGAGTATGCTCCTGAGCGTTTTCCTTCATTGACATGGACGTCAATCCAGCGATTTTCAAAGGCTTCCTTTACAATTGCCGAATAATCCTCACCGAAAATTTCCAAGGTTTCTTGGCATTTCTTGAGTGCATCTTCATAAGAAATCTTGGTACTGAAATCTGACAATGGTGTGTACATATCGTACATCTTCAAGTCATCAATACCCAGGAGTTTCTTACGCAAATTGATGTAACGATGCAGGAGCGGAAGGTGCTTGTTGACTGCCGCCACTAATGTATCGTAAACGGATTCTGGAATGAAATTAGCTGCAAGTGATGCGTGACGGGCTGAATCGTACTTCCGCAAACGAGCTTTCAGGTTATTGACCTTGACATTAGACTGTAGAGTCTTAGCGTAGGTATGCTGGAACTGCTCGTAGGTTCCGTACATGGCCTCATAGGCTTCTTGGCGGACATCACGGTTTTTAGACTCCATAAAGTGGATGTAGTTTCCGTGTGAAAGCGGCACCAAGCGACCGTCCTCATCTGCGATTTCTGGGAAACGCAGACTGGCATTGTCCAAGACTGAGAAGGTTTCAGCTGGTGACTCAAAAATCTCGCTGGTCGCTGCCAATACTTCTTCCACCTCTTGTGACAGGACATGGTCCTTAGCCGCTAAAAGTTTTTCAAATTGGTGGCTGTACTGAACAAGAGCTGGCTCTTCTGCCTTAAAGGCTTCCAACTGCTCTTCAGTAATGGCCATAAATTCAGGCTCATAGAAGGCAAAAGCCTGTGAAAAGACCGAATACAAGCCCATGGCTTTAGCTTGAAATTCCTGGTATTTGCCTTCACGAGTATCTTGGTCGTTCTTCATAGACGCATAGACATAGAGTTTTTCAATGCGACGCATGAGACCAAGTTGCGTTTCGCTGATTGTCAAAAGGCTCTTCGCTGAGTCGAGCAAGTGACCTGCAAATTCTTTTGTTTTTTCAGTTTCAGCTTGTAAATCTGCAAGTTCTGCTTCCCAAGCTTCATCCGTTGGGAAAATAGTGGTTAAATCCCACTGGTATTTTTCTTCAATTTCGTAACGTTGTTTAGACATAATTAATCCTCCGTATCCTTTATTCTAACATAAAAAATCCCCTCTTTCCAACGGAAAGTGAGGGCTTATAGGTTACTATTTCAACTGGAAAATAGTTTTTGGTATTCGCTATCGCAAGTCGCCACTAGGATAACAAAGTCTACAACCTTCACCAACAGTAGCATGCCTAACATAAAATGTTGAGCATATTTTCAAAAGCAATATATACACCTCCATCAGCTATCTCTATTTACATTGGTTTTCTATAAATTATTGGTGGATATAGAACCTGTTTCTGCTTGTCTTCAATACTGTCGTAATACTGGTCAAAATCCTGATAAACTAGGGTTAAATCTGTTTGTATTTGGGCAAAGCCAATGGCAGAGCGGGGCAGACGGAGGTGGGGATACCATTCTTCTGCCGTCTTTGTCAGCAAATTCTCCCCTCGGCTATAAGACTCTGCCTGCAGGGCTAACCAATTGGGGGATTTGTAATAAAGCTGTTGAGCAATGTAGCGAGGCAAATCCCTATCTAACGGGCAAGTAAGATGCGATAAAGCTTGCTTGGCAAATGGCAGACGCAAGATTTCCAATAAATTTCCCTCGCCAAACGGAAAGACTTTAGTAAGACAGTGGACCTTACCTCGTAAGTCTTCATGAATAAGGTAACGAAGACGCAATTCTTTTTTCTCGTCATCCAATTCCCAGAGGTGAAACCCCATGTTCATACTAAAAGAGAGAAATTGCTTGTGTAATTTACTTAATCTTTCTTTTAACCATAGGTCTTTTCCCAACAGCCAGAGAACCTGAAGACCAGCTTCATAATAGGCTTGCGTCCTCACCTGCAAACGAGAAATTGGCAGACTGGAACATTGGACTTCCAAGGCTAAACGATCATTGACAAATAAATCAGCGACCTGCCCTATACTAGGCAGGCATTTTTCAAGTTCAACTTGTTCGGCATTGATTAACCAACTGTACAGACAAGACTTAAGGGACAGGTGCTGGGCCGACTCATTCTCGGAAAAGTATGTGCAATCCCGCAGGGTTACGTGGGCAAAGTGCGAACGCAGAACTTTTCCGGATTTGTATCGGACCAGTCCTCCACAACCTGGACAGCAAAAGCGACCTTGCGGCGCAGGATTTTCCAAGACATTAAAAACTTGTCCATCTTCATCAAGTGCAACTAACATAAAACCTCCTTTCTATATTAGTTCGCAAAAAAACACCCAGCTGTGCTGAGTGTTTGAACTTTCTTACCCAATCTGACTGCCGTTTGGTACTGATGGATCGACTGTTAAGAGTGTTAAATTGCCGTCGTGTTCGGCTGAGAGGATCATGCCCTGGCTGAGCAAGCCCATCATCTTATTTTTACACTAAAATACTTAGGCACTTTTCCTTGAATCCATCAAAACTCCGAGCTTCACTAAAGTACAAATCAAAAATTGATAAAATAGTTTCATACATTTTATCTGACACTACTTCATTATTTGGCTTTTGAAGTTTATAATTTACAAAATTTCTCTTCAAATGATTAAAATACAGTATAAAATCATCATAATATTCATGCATTAATTTTTCTATCCATTCAAGATAATCCTCAAGACTTGACTGATTTTGACCAAGCTTCAATTGATCAAGAAAATTATTTTTCTCAAAAACTAAAGAATTGATATTAAGCTGCCTTTGTTTAATTACATCATAAAATCGATCAATATACATCCGATCCTTTTCAAAAGCATCAGTTAATGTTTCACAAATTAGCTTTCCAAAATAATTTTGATCAATCCACCCTTCTTCAAGACTATATTTTTCAGAATAATCATTTCGCATCTTTTCGATATATTGAACCAATACATTTCTTGACAAGGGCAAAATAAGTTGTTTAGAAAGAACTGAAATCATTCTATTATATTCTATATTTACTCTGTTTTGATAAGTCTGAATGATATTATAAATATTAATAAAATTTTTTACCATCGCCACATCATCAGAGTCATTCTCATCCTCACTAGGTGGGACTAATTTCATTTCCCAAGTTTCCATCTCAGAATTATACATAAAACGTAATAATAAGTAATTCTCTATATCGACCTTTCCCTTAAACTCCTCTTCAAAATATGGATTGACCTCTCTGTCTCTTGCTGATTTTGAAGCTTTGTTATGCTTATTTGTATTACACTCTGCACAGCATTTTACTAAATTTATCGGCAGTATTGCAAACTGATACTTCCCTTTACTTCCTTTAGGGATAATATGTTCTAATGTTACTTTAGTTGTAAAAGTTCCTTCACATATAGGACATATTGAATTACTATGTACATTATTAGTAGTTGGAAATTTTGCAAAGCATTTTTCTCGCAGTGTTCCATATAGCACTTCTAAATTGGATTCATTAGCACATACAGGTAATCGCTCATTGTATGTCTGAATCAAGTGTAATTGAGTTGACTTTTGTCTGTACTCCTCATCCAACTTCTCTAAGTAGCTAATCCAACTTTCTCGTCCATCTCGTATTTGCTTTTTCCAGTCTTTTGTCACATTTTCAGTAACTATTGTATCTAGTATCTCTCGAACACTAGGCAATCCATCTTTATCTACAAATTTGATAAGTCATCACTCTCCTTGTTTAGGATGTATATCATTATTCTTTGAGTTTATGTATGTTTTTATCTCTTCCTCTATGATTAGATATTTTAAATACGCCTCATCTCCCAGTAAATTTTTGTCTGAAGCATTTGAAAAGATAGGAAAACGTTCAATACTATGTTCTTCGTTTTTCTCTCTATCGCTTATTGAAGAGGCTTGGGTATTTAATAAAGAATCACTTTCTTGGCTCAGCTTATTCTCTTCAACTTCTTTATCAGCAACTTTATTAATTGAATCAATTAGAAAATTTCGACGTTCTGTTAAAATATTATTATATCCCGTCATTTGCAACTCAACTCCATATACATTTTTATATAAAGAATCAAGGTTTTCACCAAACGTCTTATAAGATACATTCCGTAGTTCATGTTCAGCATTCAATGTATATATACACTTATGAGGGATTTCTTGGAGAACAATTGGAGAATGTGTAGCAGTTAAACAAAACGCCTTCTCTTCTTTGCAGATTTTTGCTACCGCCCTAATGAATGCCTTTATCATCGGTGGGTGCATAAATGTTTCAGGTTCATCAAAAATTACTAAACATCCTCTATTTATACTACTCACCAACTTTGTTAAGTACAAAAGTATAGTTGCCTGTCCTGAACTAAGCTCACTAAGTTTTTTAAAATCATTTAATTGAAACTCTTTATCTCTGAAAGCGCCTATAATATCTCTTGCCCACTGTTCAAATGCAAACAATTCTAAACAATTAAGCCATAGTTCAAACTTCTTATCTGAGGTAGCAATAAAATCCAATAAAACATCTTGAATGTAGAACGTAAAACTGTCCTTCATTGTTAATTTTTTAACCGACTTTTCCGTAGAATCATCTATGCTATACTTATCTTTTAGCCAATCTATAATATTTTTCAATTGTTGACCTTGTAATTTATTTATAACCTGATTAATTCTAGGTGTTTCAACCGATACAAATCCTATTTTTTCATAAAGTACACCTTCATCATCTTCTTCTATTGATCTCACTTCATATTTTTTATCATTTTTTTGATATTCTATAACACTATCAAACGGACTTAAAGAAAAGTGGATTATACTTGAAAAATTATTATCCCCTTCCATATGCCTTTTTATTATTTCATTTATCCTAAAGGACTTACCACTTCCGTTGCCACCTATAATAGCATAAACCTCTGTAGAGAGATCTGAACTCCTGTTTTTTACAAACGACAAGCCCACTTTCTCATCTCCAAAATCATAATCGATTGATACAATATTTTCATCAACTGATTTTTTGGGTCCTTCTTGCATCTCTTTATCCTCAGCAACACTTTCTTCACCATACCCAGCAACTGCCAAAGGACGAAAAATATCTTTGATTTCCTTTACTGACGTAGTTCTCATAAATGAATTATTGAAAAAATTATGAGATTTACCATAAGGTGGTTCCATCTTAAAATCCGCGGCATACGGATCTGCAAAATCTTCATACTTTCGAGAAGCTTTGTCCAGATTTTTCCTATTAAATGCTAGGTCTTTAGTAATCGAAAACCATTGCTGGCGTACACTATATGGAAGATATTTTTTTAAAAATTCGTAGTATTCTACACCTCCAAGCGAACACAAATCGGTTCCATCATCCAGCATAGGTTTTTTTCCGGTGCCTTTCAAATAATCTATCATCTCTTGGCTTCTCGGATTTACTCGTAGCCAGAATTTCTCCTTCCAAATATTAACATACAATACAGTATAGTAGCCATAGTCATTCCAGTCACTAAATGTAATGGAAAGACTATCTCTAAATTCCTTTAAATTTTTAAACCTAAGAATATTATTGACCTTTTCCAGATAATCCTTTTCATCAAACTTTATAAAGTAACAAGTAAAGAAATCTTGTTTTATAGAAAACGCCAGCTCTCCATTATCTATTCGAGTAATAATTTCAGAAAGTTTCCCTTTTTTTCCAACCGCAATACTCAAAGTTTGTGCTGGAGACTCTTCTATTTCTTTTATATCAACATCAATGATCACTAAATAATTCTTTGCTTTCTTACATTTTTCTACAACTTCAGAGCTATCAGAAAAATAGGTTATCCAAAAGTATTTTGCATCCCCTTTCCTCCATCTTTGTAAAGTTATTTCACGACCTATCTCTACACTTTTTCCTGATATACTTCCAGCAACTCCCCAGCCAATTTCTGGAAATTCCTTATTAATATTTAGAATTACTTCATGTATTGATTCCATAAATGCCTTCTTTCTAGCAAAAAAACACCCCAACCGCTTGGTTAGGGTGTACATTTTCAATGTTCTTTCTTACCCAATCTGACTGCCGTTTGACACTGAGGGATCGACTGTTAAGAGTGTTAAATTGTCACCATGTTCGGCTGAGAGGATCATGCCCTGGCTGAGCAAACCCATCATCTTACGTGGCTTGAGGTTGGCAACGATTTGGACTTTCTTTCCGACCAACTCTTGCTCATTTGGATAGTACTTGGCGATACCTGACAGGATTTGGCGGTCTTGACCGTCACCTGCGTCCAGACGGAACTTGAGCAGCTTGTCAGAGCCCTCTACCTTGGCCACTTCCTTAACTTCGGCCACACGGATTTCCACCTTGTCGAAGTCCTCGAACTTGATCGCGGCTTTCTCGTTTTTGAGCTCCACTTCAGCTGGGTTCCACTCTTTTTCTTCCTCTTGGGAAATAGCAGAGCTGCCACCCATTTGGGCTTGGATATAGGCGATTTCCTCTTCCATATCCAGACGTGGGAAGATAGGCGTACCTTTTGCGACCACTGTCAAACCAGCTGGAAGACCTGCAAAGTCAAGGTTTTCAAGGTCAAAATTTGTTCCCAAACCAAGCTGTTCCATAATGGCATTAGACGTAGTCATCATAAATGGTTGAATGAGGTGCGCCACCACACGAAGACCTGCTGTCAAGTGGGCCATAACCGCTGCCAACTTGTCACGGTCGGCTTCTTCCTTTGCCAAGACCCACGGTGCTGTTTCATCGATGTACTTGTTGGTACGGGAGATGATATTCCAAACAGCTTCCAAGGCACGTGGATAGTCAACAGCTTCCATATACTTGTGGTAGCTTGCCAAGTTGTCAGCTACTACTGCCGCCAAGTCCGCATCAAAATCCGTCACATTGGCAACGAAAGTTGGCACTTGACCACCGAAATACTTGTTAATCATCGCAACCGTGCGGTTGAGCAAGTTTCCAAGGTCGTTGGCCAGTTCGTAGTTGATACGACTAACATAGTCTTCTGGTGTAAAGGTTCCGTCAGATCCGACTGGCAGACTACGCATGAGGTAGTAACGAAGTGGATCCAAGCCAAAACGCTCGACCAACATTTCTGGATAGACCACATTGCCCTTAGACTTGGACATCTTGCCGTCTTTCATGACAAACCAGCCATGAGCAACCAAGCGGTCTGGCAACTTCATATCCAACATCATGAGCATGATTGGCCAGTAAATCGAGTGGAATCGAAGAATGTCCTTCCCAACCATGTGGTAAACTGTTCCATTCCAGAACTTGTCGTAGTTGGCCGTATTTTCCTGACCATAGCCCAAGGCCGTCGCATAGTTGAGCAGGGCATCAATCCATACGTAGACAACGTGTTTAGGATTTGACGGAACAGGTACCCCCCATGTAAACGAAGTACGCGATACTGCCAAATCTTCCAATCCTGGCTCGATGAAGTTTTTCATGATTTCATTGAGGCGGCCGTCTGGCTGGATAAAGTCTGGATGAGCATTGAAGAACTCGACCAATTTATCCTGATACTTGCTGAGGCGGAGGAAGTAAGACTCTTCTGATACCCAGGCAACTTCGTGACCGCTCGGAGCGATACCGCCTGTTACCTTGCCGTTTTCATCTCGGAAGACCTCTTCTAATTGGCTCTCGGTGAAGAATTCCTCGTCCGATACGGAGTACCAACCAGAATACTCTCCCAAGTAAATGTCGTCCTGCGACAGCAATTTTTCAAAAACAGCCGCCACCACTTCCTCGTGGTAATCGTCGGTCGTGCGGATGAACTTGTCGTAAGAGATATCCAGCAAGTTCCAGAGCTCCTTGACCCCAACCGCCATGCCGTCAACGTAGGCTTGCGGTGTCAGACCAGCCTCTTTTGCCTTCTCCTCAATCTTCTGCCCGTGCTCATCAAGCCCTGTCAGATAGAAAACCTCGTGGCCCATGAGCCGCTTGTAGCGGGCCAAGACATCGCAGGCAATGGTCGTGTAGGCCGATCCGATGTGGAGCTTGCCAGACGGATAATAAATCGGTGTGGTAATGTAAAACGGTGTTTTTGTCATGTTTTTTCCTTTCAAATCAGAGCAAATGAAACCCTGTTATTGACAACATCCTATTTTATCATATTTTCAGCTAAATCACAAAATGGTTCTAACTACAATTCTTCCTCTATCTATGCTATACTATGATACAACTCAAACAGAAAGAGGTCATCTATGTTTACAAAGAAAAATATTCTTACTCATCTCTTTTTCCTCATCATAGCAGTCGGACTAAAACGGTACGGTGTCACGGCACCTGACTTGACATGGAATATGTTCTTGGCATTGGTAGCACTTGATTTTGCAATCCTTACCAATCATACAAAGTCCCATATCCTCAAAGTGATAGCAGGTCTCCTCTGGCTCTTTTTCTACCCCAATACTTTTTACATGGTGACAGACATCGTCCATATGCACTTTGCCAACACAGTACTATGGCAACGAGAAAGCATGATTCTATTTATGCTTTATGTCCCAAGTATTTTCTTTGGGGTCATGGCTGGCGTTGAAAGTGTACGACTTATTTTCTCTGCTTTTTCTATCAAATCCTACTGGCTAAAACTGTTTATGATTAGTGGTCTTTCCCTACTATCCAGCTTTGCCATTCATATCGGACGATATGCAAGACTGAATTCATGGGACATCTTTACCAGACCAACTGTCGTTATTGATGAAATGCTTGCTGTTATTTCGTGGGATGCCCTCCCCTTTATCCTCGGCTTCACCTTTATCCAAATTATGGTTCTTGTCTTTTCAATAAATGAATAAGATTTTTATCTCATAGCCATTATCTTCAATCATCTTCCCACACTCAAGGACTATCGTTCCTTTTGGGAAGATTTTTCAAGGACATAAACAAACTTTTTTGATAAATTTATATCTTCTCCGTTTCTCTCCATTACATTTTTATCCAAAGTGTATGAGGCAAAAATCGTTAACCTATTGTAAGCAAAATTTCTTAAATTTCCTTTATATAAAATATTCAGAATTTACTGTAAATTTTACATAAAATCATAGATATTGATTTTAAATTCTTAAAAATAATGGTATAATTGAGGAATCTATAAATGAAAGAGGGAGATCTATTGTTTACACCAATCAGCGAAAAAATTGACATCAATCAAGTCCGAGAGCATTCTAAACTTTCTCCTGAAACACTTGCTAAAAAACAAGCTCGTGACCGTGAACTTGAAGCCATCTTAAAAGGCGAAGATGATCGTCTTCTCCTAGTGATTGGACCATGTTCATCTGACAATGAAGAGGCTGTCTTAGATTATGCTCACCGCTTGGCCAAGCTCCAAGAAGAAGTCAAAGATAAAATTTTCATGGTCATGCGCGTCTATACTGCCAAGCCACGTACCAATGGTGATGGTTATAAAGGACTCATACACCAACCAGATACAGATGCTGCACCAAGCCTCATCAACGGAATCAAAGCAGTTCGTAACCTCCACTATCGTGTCATTACGGAAACAGGTTTAACTACTGCTGACGAGATGCTCTACCCTGAAAACCTACCTTTGGTTGATGACTTGGTTTCCTACATCGCTATCGGAGCTCGTTCGGTTGAAAATCAGCAGCACCGCTTTGTAGCGTCAGGCATCGATGTTCCAACAGGCTTGAAAAATCCAACATCTGGTAACCTCAAAGTCATGTTCAACGGTCTTTTTGCTGCTCAGAAGAAGCAATCCTTCCTCTTCAACAATACTGAAGTTGAAACATCTGGCAATCCACTTGCTCACGTTATTCTTCGTGGTGCAGTCAATGAAAATGGTAAATGCCTACCAAACTATTACTATGACAATCTTCTAGAAACCATTGAGCTCTATGACCAATTTGGCTTGAAAAATCCATTTATTATTATCGATACCAACCATGACAATTCTGGGAAAAATTATTTGGAACAAATCCGTATCGTCCGTCAAACCTTAATCAACCGTGACTGGAACGAATCCATTCGTAACTACGTTCGCGGATTTATGATTGAATCCTACATTGAAGACGGTCGCCAAGACAATCCAGATGTCTATGGAAAATCCATCACAGACCCTTGCTTAGGCTGGGAAAAAACACAAGAACTCATCCGAGAAATTTACAACAGATAGGAAGATATTATGGGAATTCACAAACGTAGCACCAGTTTAGACATCGATAAAGTAAAGGAACTTTCCAAGCTAGAAGGAGAATTTCTAGTTGCAAAAAATCAGCGCGATGAAGAACTGAAAAGAATTATCCGAGGTGAAGATGACCGTCTGCTCTTGGTTATCGGCCCTTGCTCATCAGATAATGAAGAGTCCGTTCTAGAGTATGCACGTCGTCTCTCTAAGCTTCAAGAGGAAGTCAAAGATAAAATCTTCATGGTCATGCGGGTTTACACAGCTAAACCACGTACCAATGGGGAAGGCTATAAAGGACTGGTTCATCAGCCAGATACTTCTAAATTACCAGACCTCATTAACGGAATTGCAGCCGTTCGTAATTTGCATTACCGTGTCATTACTGAGACCGGACTCACAACTGCTGATGAAATGCTCTACTCTGCCAACTACCCTCTTGTGGAAGACTTGGTGTCCTACCATGCTATCGGAGCACGTTCGGTTGAAGACCAAGAACACAGATTTGTTGCATCAGGTGTCGATATGCCAACTGGTATGAAAAACCCGACTTCTGGTAATTTGACCGTTATGTTCAATGGTATCTACGCCGCACAAAACAAACAGAACTTTATTTACCGCGATGCAGAAGTTGATACAGATGGCAACCCTCTAGCTCATGCTATCCTTCGCGGTGCCAATACTGAAAAGGGCGGTTATGAACCAAACTACTACTATGATATTCTCTTGAAAACCATCAAACAGTATGAACAATTTGGTCTTAAAAATCCATTTATCGTAATTGATACCAACCACGACAATTCTGGTAAAAATTACCTGGAACAAATCCGTATCGTCCGTCAAACCCTCATCAACCGTGATTGGAATGAAGCTATTCGCAAATATGTTCGTGGTTTCATGATTGAATCCTACTTGGAAGACGGCCGTCAAGATAGCCCTGAGGTGTTCGGCAAATCCATTACCGATCCTTGCTTAGGTTGGGAAAAAACGGAAGCTCTAATTCGTGAAATTCATCAAACTGTCTAATTCTTTCCTTAATTTTTTATAGGATAAATAATTTGGAGGTAAGCTATGAACATTGATGGTTACACTCGTCTTGCTGCCGTTGTTGCAAAGCCAATCAAACACTCCATTTCCCCCTTCATTCATAATCTGGCTTTTAAGGAAACAGGTGTAAACGGTGTCTATGTCGCTTTGGAAATTCCAGAAGAGGATTTGGCTGCTACTCTTGAAAATATCAAACGCTACGATATGTTTGGCATCAATCTTTCCATGCCCTATAAACAAGCTGTCATTCCTTATCTAGATGATTTAACAGCCTCTGCACGCCTGATTGGCGCTGTCAATACTGTCATTCATCAGAACGGCTTACTAATCGGTCATAATACCGATGGCATTGGATTCTTCAAAAGTTTAGAAAAACTAAGAGGATTCCAAGTACGCAACAAGCGACTGACCATTCTAGGTGGTGGTGGTGCTTCTACTGCTATCATAGCTCAGGCTGCATTGGATGGTGCAAAGGAAATTACCATTTTCTGCCGTCAACAAAGCTTGGAAAGAACACAGGCGAGTCTTACACCTATTGCTCAAGCAACTGGAGTTCCTATGCAGGTCCTAGCGCTCAAAGATAGCCAATTACTACAGGAACGTATTACCAACTCCGACTTACTAGTCAACGGAACTAGTGTAGGCATGGATGGGTATTCTCAACCTGTTCCTTCTACCATTCGCTTTCCTGAAAATCTTTTGGTTGCGGATGTGATCTATCAACCATTCGAAACACCTTTAATGAAGCTTGCCCAGTCACAAGGCAACCCAACTATCAATGGTTTGGGCATGCTCCTTTTCCAAGCGGCTGAAGCATTCCAAACCTGGACTGGAAAAGAAATGCCGACTGACTTGATTTGGGACCAATTAGTCCAGAAATACGACATCAAATAGAGAGGAAATCTGATGAAACTGACCGTCAATCTTCCCAACACTCCCTACGACATCCTTATCCAAAGAGGAAGTTTAGCACAGACAGGTACATGGGTCAAAGAACTTTGGAAACCTCAGAAAATCGCCATTATTACAGATGACCACGTTGGCTCACTCTACCGTGAAACAGTCCAGTCAAGCTTAGAACAAGCTGGTTTTGAAACCATTGTTTTTGAATTTCCAGAAGGTGAAGCCTCAAAAAATCTTGATACCGTCAATCAGGCCTACGAATTTCTCGTAAAAAATGGTATGACACGAAGTGATGGAATCATTGCTCTCGGCGGAGGAGTCGTTGGCGATTTGGCAGGTTTTGTCGCTTCTACCTATATGCGTGGTATCCATTTCCTACAAATCCCAACCAGCCTAACTGCCCAAGTTGATTCTTCTATCGGGGGAAAAACTGGCGTGAACACCCCATTTGCTAAAAATATGGTGGGGACCTTCTGCCAACCAGACGGCGTTCTCATCGACCCTGATACCCTCAAAACACTCGGCAAACGAGAATTGATTGAAGGAATGGGCGAGGTTGTCAAATATGGCTTAATAGATGATGTGGAGCTCTGGGAAACCCTAGACCAATTAGACGGCTCTGTCGAGAGCATTCTGGAGCATGCTGACTATATCGTCTACCACTCCTGTGAAGTCAAACGCAAGGTTGTTGTCGAAGATGAATTAGACAACGGTGTCAGACTCTACCTCAACTTCGGTCACACGATTGGACATGCTATTGAAGCGACCGCTGGCTACGGCCAGGTCATGCACGGTGAAGCTGTTGCCATCGGTATGGTACAAATCTCACGCGCAGCTGAGAAAAAAGGACTGATGCCAGCTGGTCTGACAGAAAAAATTATCGCCATGTGTGAAAAATTCGGCTTGCCGACTACACACCAGCCTTGGAATGTAGATGAATTATACGCCGCCCTAACTCACGATAAAAAAGCACGAGGCAAGACCATCAAACTCATCATCGTCCCTCAATTGGGACAGGCAGCCATCCATCAAATTCCAATGGAAGAAATGCTAGAATTTCTACAAGTATAGTCTTTTAGTTTGCTTTTAGTACTCGCCCCAACTATCTGGTAGATAGTTGGAGGTTGGAGATAGAGCGAACAAGGTTCGCATCAATAGCTGCAGGCATAACTCAATGCTTTCTTGTTTCTAGGCGACCAGCTGATGTACTTCGCTTTTTTGTTTTCAGGCTCAGGTACGAATAGTCCACTGGACTATTCGTATCCCCCAGATTGCTTGCACAGTCAATGGACTGTGCAAGGTGGGAAATAAAACTTGCGGAGCACGTCGCTTTTGCAAAAGCAGGCAAGACGAGTTCAAACAATCCAATGGAGTGTTTGAAGTTGGAAATAAAGAAACGGAGTTTCCTCTTACGTCGAAGTAATAAAAGTCAACTAAATGACGAGATAAGAAAAATGACTACTGATTCAAAATCATCAGTAGTCTTATTTTTTTATAAAATCATCTCATCGTCAGTTAGCTTTTCACCACTATTTTTGTAGAAAAGGTCCATCAAGTTTTGAACGGTCAAGTTCTTCTTCTCTTCTCCTTCTACATCAACAACAATCTGACCACGGTGCAACATGACCAAACGATTACCATATTCAATGGCGTTTTCCATATTATGCGTAATCATCAGAGCTGTCAACTGGTGGCTCTCGACAATCTTCTTAGTCAATTCCATGACCATATCGCTAGTTTTGGGATCAAGGGCTGCAGTGTGCTCGTCCAAGAGCAGAACCTTTGGTTTAACCAGCGAAGCCATCATCAAGGTCAGAGCCTGACGTTGACCACCTGAAAGGAACTGCGTGTCAACCTTCATACGGTTTTCTAGTCCCAGACCAAGCTCTTTCAAGGCTTTCTTAAAAATAGCACGTTCACTATCCTTCACACCCCAGCCAAGACCACGTGACAATCCACGACGATAGGCAATAGCCATGTTTTCTTCAATGGTCAAGCGGGAAGCTGTTCCCATCTTAGGATCTTGGAAGACACGGCTGATGTCCTTAGAACGTTTGGCAGCTGAGACATGCTTAATGGATTTACTTTCAAGCAAAATATCACCCGAATCAACCGTCAAGGCACCTGCAAGTGAGTTCATGAAAGTTGATTTACCAGCACCATTACCACCGATAATGGAGATAAAATCACCCTCTTTTACATCTAAGTTCAACCCACGAAGGACATGGTTCTCATTAACTGTTCCAGCTTCGAAGGTTTTATGAATATTTTGAATTGATAAAATTGTAGACATGACTTCCTCCTAAGCATTTCCATTCAATTTTGGACGACGAATATTCAATTTCTTCTGCAATTCTGGCACATAGAGAACGGTTGCCAGAAGGATAGCTGAGAAGAGTTTAACAAGGTCTGCATCCATACCTGGAATTTCCAAAATCGCTAAGATAATCAAACGGTAAACAACTGCACCGAGAACAACCGATAGGAGTCTCCAACCCAGGCGTAAGTTACGCAAGATAACTTCTGCAATAATGACAGATGCTAGACCGATAACAATGGTACCAGTACCTGAATTGAGATCTGCATAGCCATTATTCTGAGTAAGAAGAGCTCCACAAAGGGCAATTAGACCATTCGACAACATATAGCCGTAGATTTTCATATTGTCTACATTGATACCATTGGCCTCACTCATTGGAATGTTATCCCCTGTTGAACGAATAGCTAGACCAATTTGTGTATTGAGTAAGAGCGTCAATAGGCCTACAACTGCTAGTACAAAGACCAGACCAATGACCAAAACAGCATTTGTTTTTGTCAAACCAAAATCCTGCAATTGGGTCACCAGTGTTTCTTGTTTGAGCAGGGCTACGTTGGCTTTACCCAAAATTTTCAAGTTGATGGAGTAGAGACCTGTCAAGGTTACAATACCGGTCAAAAGGGCTGGAATTTTTAGTTTTGTATGAAGTAAACCAGAAATCAATCCTGCACCCATACCAGCTACCATAGCCATAAAGGTTGCCAGCAAGGGATTCACTCCGTTCACAATCCCTGTCGCACAAACAGCAGCTCCAAGCGGATAAGACCCCTCAGCTGTCATATCAGCAATATCTAAAATACGAAACGTCAAGTAAACACCAATCGCCATAACTGACCAAAGCAAGCCTTGCGAGATACTTGATAAAATAATATCCACGATTTTCTCCTTTTTCTAAATTCGTAGTCAATACTAGGTTCTATCATACCGATCTTATTCAGATACAGCAAGCTTAGAAGTATCGATACCTAATTTCTGAGCCATTTCTTCATTAACGTGAAGACTGACGGTCTCTGGGTATTCTACTGCTGTTTCTGACACATTGGCTCCTTCGATAATCTTAATAGCCATTTTTGCAGTTTGACGACCTAAAGCTTCATAGTTGGTACCGTAAGTCAAAAGCCCACCTTCATCTACCATGTCCGTTGAACCACCGATTACTGGAACCTTATGCTCCACAGATAATTCACCGATCATGGTCATGGTTGAAGCGACAGTATTGTCTGTTGGAATAAAGAGAGCATCTACATCCTTCATCAAACTTGTTGTCGCATCTTGTACTTCATTAGTCGAAGTGATTCCTTTTACCACTACCTTATAACCTGCTTTTTCTAGCAATTCCTTAGCTTGCTCTACCTGAACTTCTGAATTACGTTCGCTAGTAGTGTACAAAATACCAACTGTCTTAGCATCAGGAACAGCTTGTCCTAGCAACTCAACCTGTTTGTCAATTGGAGCTTGATCAGAAGTACCTGTCAACAGTCCACCTGATTTTTCAATGGATTCTACCAAGTCAGCTGACAAGGGATCTGTAACCGCAGTAAAGACAATTGGCGTTTCAGTAGACACAGTCGCTAAACTCTGGGCAGACGGCGTAGCGATTGCCAAGACAATATCATTTCCATCGATTAATTGTTCTGAAATGGTTTGAAGGTTAGCTTGATCCCCTTGGGCATTTTGATAATCCAAAACCAATTTTTCACCCTCTTTATAGCCATTTGCTTCTAATTCCGCCACAAAACCCTCACGGGCAGCTGTCAATGATTCATGCTCCATATATTGGAGAACTCCAACTTTGACCACATCTGAGGAAGCTTGTTCTGATGATGAGGAACAAGCTGCAAGTGTTAGCAAACCCATACTTGCTACTGAAATAGTTGCCAATTTTTTTACTAGCTTATAATACATAAACGTTTCTTCTCCTAAATATTTTACTCTTCTAATGCTTTTATAGTCGCTGCATCAATACCAACAGCTTTAGCCATTTCTTCATTGACGGTAATAGCCGCTGTATTTGGTTTTTCAACTGCTAAATCAGCTGGCTTTTCACCCTTCAAAATCTTCACAGCCAATTCACCAGCTTGAACACCGATAGCATGGTAGTCGACACCGTAGGTAAATAGAGCTGCGTCAATAACTGCTGCGTCACTTCCCATAGCTGGAACTTTTGCTTCTTTTAAAATATCACCGATTGTTGAAGCTGTAGAGGCAACTGTGTTATCAGTTGGAAGATAGATAGCATCGACTTTTCCTGCAAGTGAAGTAATAGCTTGCTGAACATCGTTTGTCGTCGTAACTGTTGTCACTTCTACCTTTACACCTTTTGCTTCGAGTGCTTTTTTAGCCTGCTCAGCTTGAACTTCTGAGTTTACCTCGCTAGAATTGTAGAAAATACCGACAGTCTTCGCAGTTGGTACAACTTTGAGCAACATCTCAATTTGCCCTTCCACATCAGTTGCATCAGTCGATCCTGTCATGGTCCCACCTGGTTTTTCCAATGATTCAACCAAACCTGCTTCAACTGGATCTGTGACAGCTGTGAATACACTTGATGTTTCACTATCTGCATTAAGCATGGCTTGGGCTGCCGGTGTTGCGATGGCAAAGTTAAGATCATTTTTCCCTGCCAATTTCTCAACCATTGTCTGTAAGTTTGCTTGATCACCTTGGGCATTTTGCAAATCAATCGTCAGATTTTCACCTTCCTTGTAGCCTGCTTCTTCGAGTGCCTCTACAAAACCTTCACGAGCTGAGGTCAATGCTTCATGTTCAGCATATTGAATAATACCAACATTGACTGAACTTGAATCTGACGAATTGGAACTGCATGCAGCAAGCGTTACTGCTGACAAAAGTGCTACTGAACTAAGTATAATTTTTTTAAATCCCATGATTATTCTCCTTTTATAAATATAATTGCAAACAAGAAAGGACCGCTTAGACTACACTCTAAACGGTCCTTATATTTCATCTGTATAGGAAAACAGAATGAATTATCCGTGCCATTTAGATGTATCATCTATGGGCACATGTCAAAATAGCTACAGCCACATAGATACAAACTTTACGTTCCCGTGTTTGCATCCATGTTTACCATGTCTACAAACACTATCTAAAATAGCCGTAGAAATAAGTATGATTAGCTGAATGATTTTGACACATTTGTAACATCTCTGTTTCCCTTTCTCATTTATTTGTAACTATCATAACTGTTTTCAAATTATTTGTCAATAGGAAATTGCGTAAATTTTCAGATTTTTCAAGTTTTTTCGAATTTTTCTAAAAATAACCCCCTATATTATTAGCTATAAAACGATCAGTCAACATGTTTATATAGCCTTTTTGTTTACTTTTAGTACTTGCTCCAACTATTTCCTAAATAGTTAGGGGTTGGAAATAAAGGGAACAAGGTTCGCGTCAACAGCCGCAGCTATAACTCAATGCTTTCTTGTTTCTGGGATTGCTTGCACAGTAAATAGACTGTTCAAGGCGGGAGATATAAGAGCGGAGTGCAAAATCGGGTCAACAACGACTGATTTTGATTTTCGAAGGGTATAAATGACTATATTTGATGTCACAAAAAAGTCTGAACCTAAGCCCAGACCCTACTAAAACAATTATTTAACTTCAACTTTTTCAGTCCAAGGACATGCTGTAGTTGCTAGAACCTCGTTGAGTTCTTCTACGTTGCGACGACCTTGATCTGCCAACCAAGCTTTGGTTGCTTCTTCACCCTCGCTTGCAAAGATGGCTACTGCATCCTTCCAAGTCGCCCGACCACAAAGGACACCATTAAAGCTTGAACCTGCTTCTTTGGCAAAGACAAGTGTTTCTTGGAAGAGTTTGGCAGACACACCTGCACTCAAATAAATGAATGGCAAGTGAGTACTGTCTGTTTGTTCCTTGAAGAAGGCCTTGGCTTCCTCAACTGTATAGACTGGCTCTTCATCTGTGTAGCCTTCTACAAAGTTCATATTGACAGGCACTTCAACCTTGAGCACGTCGGCATTATAACGTGACTTGCTAAATTCACGCATGGCTCCATTAACCTTGTGTGGTTTGAGGGCTGCGTATTCACGAGAAGTCACATCCATATCGCTGGCATCGTAAGTCAAGATTTCGACAAAGTAAGGAATATCTTCTGCGATACACTCACTACCAATACGTTCTACCCAGGCATGCTTAATGTCGTTGATTTCTGGCTTGTCATCTACATCATAGTAAAGCAAGATTTTTACGGCATCTGCACCCAATTCCTTGATGCGTTTGGCAGACCAGTTTGGCAAAAGGTCTGGCAAACGACCCGGTGTGGACGCATCGTAACCTGTTTTTTCATAAGCAGCAATGAAGCCACAATCTGCATGACGTAATTCTGAAGCTGGAACACCATACTCAGCATCCAAGAGGATAGAGCTTGCATAAGGGGTCAAATCGCTTGAAATGACTTTCTTGAAATCAATCAAAATGTCATCTCCAAATTCGCCACCACCTGCTGCAGCAGCAAGCAAGCGTTTCAAAGCCCCCCGTTGGTCAATCGCCAAGGCCGCAATCACCTGACTGCTGTTTGACAAGCGGGTCATGTGATTGAATTTAGCCTGAGAAAGTTGTAATTTTGTCATTAGTTTCCTCCTAAGGAATTTTATTAACCAAATCGTTTCACGCCATCTAGATAGGTCGCTTGTAAGCGTCCTGCATCATCTACGACGATAAAGTCTGCAGCTCGTCCTTCTGCAATCCGACCACAAATATGGTCAATATTGACAGAGCGAGCTGGTGCCAGAGAAGCCATACGAAGGGCATCAGGTAGGGACACCAAGCCCCATTTCACAACATTCTGCACTGCTTCGATCAATTCTAAGATAGAACCTGCCAAACTACCACTTTCTTTTAAACGAGCAGTTCCATCTTTTACAACAACTTCAAATTCACCGAGGCGGGACTCCCCTTCACCCATACCGCCAGCTCGCATACAGTCCGTAATCAAAACAGTTTCCTCTGCTCCACGTGCTTTGACCACGATTTCTGCCGCAGCTGGATGAACATGGTGCCCATCACAAATCATTTCCGCATAGACATTTTTTAAATTCAAAGCAGCACCGACCATACCTGGTTCACGGTGATGAAGCCCACTCATCCCATTGTAAACATGGACGAAGATATTGGCACCAGCTTCTACTGCCGCTTCCGCTTGCGCATAGATCGCATCGCTGTGAGCCAAGGCAGTATGAATTGCCTTGCTGTTAGCAAACTCGATGAATTCTTTGACGCCTTCACGTTCTGGAGCAATAGCAATTTTATTGACTAAACCTTTAGATAAGCTGTGCCAGTTGTCCAACTTTTCAATGGATGGATCGCTCATGTACTTAGGATTTTGTGCTCCCTTGTATTTTTCTGTAAAGAAGGGACCTTCTAAGAAAATACCTTGAATCTTGGCGCCTGTTTCCTGCCCTGCATAAGTCCCAATCGTTTCACAAACTGCATCTAAATTTTCAGTCGTATCTGTTAAGGTCGTTGGAAGCCAAGAGGTTACCCCACAAGACAAGAGGCCTTCTGAAATTACCTTGATCCCTTCAAAATCATTGTCCATAACATCGTGAGAAGCGTAGCCGTGGATATGTGTATCAACTAGCCCTGGTGCTAAATGAAAGTCCGAATAATCAACAATTTCCCCTTCAGGCTTTTCAGTCACAATCCGTCCAAACTGACCCTTGTCAGTAATTTCCAAATAGGCTGATTCGACCTCACTCTCTGGTAAAATAATAGATTTTGCTTTTATAAATACTGTCATACTATCTCCTTTATTGATATATATACTCATCAAACTGGTTATAACCATATACTAAATATATTGTAGAACTTCTATTAGAAAATGTCAAGTAATTACCATAACTTTATAAGAAATGGATGCTGTGAGAAGGTAGAAAAAAAGTTCTCACTCCCCAAAGTACCGTTTCTGAATCTGTACTTGGAGATAAGAACTCTACGTAAGCAGTGTATACTAAGCGTCAATCCATGACCTAATACCCTGCCTCCTATCAAATATAAATATATTACAACAATTCGTTGAGAGGCTTGAAGATGATACGTTCCAAATCAGCTACATAAGTTCCCAACTGTTGTTGCTTGCTGAAATATTCCGTCAAAAGTGGATTTCCCTGAACTTTCTTGTTGAAATCCAACATTTTCTTTTGGTCAGCTTCAGTAGGAATTTCACCAGCCTGCAATTTAGATTGGATTTCTTTTTGGAAAGAAATATAACTTTCCAATATTTCTTTGGCTTCTGAATCCCCCTCAACTGAGACCTTAACGGCTTCCACCGCCTTATATTCAGGCAGGTTACGGATTGCACGTTCCAATTCATTTGCTATATCATAGATATTTGTTGACATAATTTTCTCCTAATCTAAATGAATTTTGTAAGTCGTCTGCTCTCTTAAACGTTTCGCAGCGTCTTCCAAATTTCCCTTGTTTTTAAACGTAATTTGTAAAATACCGTGTATATCTTCACGGTTCTCTTCATTGATACGAATATTGACAATGGAAATCCCCCGTAAGACTTCCAAAACCTTCAAAATCGTATCTTCCTCATCAGGAACACTAAGGAATAAATCGTAGAAAGAATCAACACCTGCACGCTTGTGAATTTCCATGGCTTTACGAGTTTGACGTCCCTTATCAAAAAAGTCCCAAATTGCTTCTTGATTGCCAGATCTGAGCACATCTGAAATTTCTGAAAGACGTTCTTGAAATTCTTCGATTCGATTTAGAATAGAATCTGCATTGGTCAGCAAAATGCTAGTCCACATGCTCGGCTCACTTTCCGCAATCCGTGTCATATCTCTAAATCCTCCAGCTGCAAAATTATTCGTAAAAGGATGTTCTTGCGCAAACTCCCCAGCTTGATGCATCAAACTAGAAGCCAATACGTGGGGAAAATGTGAAATTTGACTGGTCACACGGTCATGTTCTGCTGCATCAATCTGAACAAAACGTGCCCCCGTTCCAGATAACAAATCTGTCAATCGGGGAACCGCATCCTGCGTGGTAGCCTGACACGGTGTCATAATGTAGTAAGCATTCTCAAATAGATAGGGATCTGCTGCACTGGCACCAGATTTATGACTACCTGCCATAGGGTGGCCACCGATAAAATTAATTTGTCTTGGCGCCAAATGTTCCTCTGCAGCAGCCACAATTGCAGACTTCGTTGAACCTGCATCTGTAATCAAGACCGTATCCTTCAATTCAAGGGTGCTAAATTCTTCAATCAAGCGCAAAGAAACTTGAATTGGAACACAAAGAAGAATCACATCAGCCTGCTTTGCTACATCCTCCAATTCCGTTGATACCTCATCAACCATCCCCTTGCCCAAGGCAATTTGGCATGATTGTTCGTTAGGATCAAAGCCAATGAGGTGATAGTCAGGATGATCTTTGCGAATACAGAGCGCAAGCGAACTTCCAATCAACCCTAGACCTACAATTAAAATCGTTTTTTTCATTAATTACTTAGAAATTTTTAACATAGTCACGATGACTGGCTACTGCAGCTTTCAATTCCTCCATATTATCGGAAGAGAACTTCTCTAGGATTTCTGTCGCTAGAGTTGTAGCTACGACTGATTCCATGACTACGCCAGCTGCTGGGAGAGCCGTTGGATCTGAACGCTCCACAGTAGCTTTATAAGGCTCATGAGTATCAATGTCAACCGACATCAATGGCTTATAGAGGGTCGGAATTGGTTTCATAACACCACGAATAATCAGAGCTTCGCCATTGGTCATACCACCTTCGAAACCACCTAGATTATTGGTTCGGCGTGTATATCCTTTTTCTTGGGACCAGAGAATTTCGTCCATAACTTGGCTCCCTTTGAGATAGCCAGCTTGGAAGCCTACTCCAAATTCTACTCCCTTAAAAGCATTGATTGAAACAACAGCCTGCGCTAATTTTGCATCTAACTTTTTATCCCATTGCACATATGACCCCAAGCCAGCTGGAACTCCTCCAACAACAGTCTCAATCACTCCGCCAATAGTATCTCCATCTCGCTTGATTTGATCAATATAGGCTTTGATTTCTTCTTCACGCTCTTGGTTGACAATGGATACTTCTGACTGGGCTGCACGCTCTTTGATTTCTGCTACGCTTAAACCATCTGGGACATCAATTTCCTTCCCTCCGAAAACGACTACATGGTTGGCAATTTCAATATCCAACTCAGCCAAAATCCGTTTGGCAACCGCACCAACAGCCACACGCATAGTTGTCTCACGCGCACTAGAACGCTCCAAGGAATTACGCAAATCATCAAAGCGATATTTCATACCACCAACTAGGTCAGCATGCCCTGGTCGTGGATGTTTGATACGACGCTTACTTTTGAGCTTCTCTTCGATGTCCTCAACTGCCATAATATCCAACCATTTTTGATGGTCTTTGTTGGTCACATTCAATGTAATCGGGGCACCGGTTGTCTTACCGTGACGAACACCAGCTGTAATCTCTACGCAATCTGTTTCAATCTGCATACGACTACCACGACCGTATCCACCTTGGCGCCGTTTTAACTCTTCATTAATATCCTCGGCTGTTAAAGGAAGACCCGCTGGAACTCCCTCAATAATGGCTGTTAGACGTGGTCCATGAGACTCACCAGCTGTTAAATAACGCATAACTTATTTCTCCAAAATTTCCAGAAACTTACGAGTGTTGCTTAAAGACATTTGTCCTGGTGCAGATGTTTCATCTAAGCTGGCAAAAGTCCAGCAGGAGCCTGTAATCACACCTGCAATACGTGTTAACTTCCCTAGTTCACCCATGGCGATCGTCGCAAATATCTGCTCAGTGTTCAGTGATTTAAAACCACGAGTATAATTCATAACATCTAGGACATCCTGCTCTGTTTTAGCCATTACAGCCATTTTAACAACAGCTGGTGATAGGCTAGTCAGTTCAGACATGATTTCCATATAATTAGACGGTGTTTCCTCAAAATTATGATAACTCAACACAAGGTTAGGAAAATCCAACATCTGCTCAAAAACCGACTTATAAGAATAATATTCAAAATCAATATAATCTGGCTGATAAAGCGCTGCTACTTCTTTGATTACATTGACATATTCTTGATCGTCCAAATCCAAGTGACCGCCTTCACGTGTTGTCCGAATGGTGAAAACTACTTCCTTACCACTACATTTTTCAAATATAGCAGGTGCTACTCTTAAAATATCATCTTTCGGAAGATAGTCTGCTCGCCATTCAACAATATCTGCCTCTGCTAGACGTTCTACATCAATGGCCTCTACCTCTTCCAGATTTCTAGGCATAATAGGAACTACTATTTTCATTTATCTACCTGTATCGTAAAGACCTTTAGGTAATTACTACTTTCATCATTTTTATTGATTACAAAATCGGCTGGCAAACGATAAGTTGCCTCATAGCGATGTTTTCTAACACTAAACCCTTTTTCAATCTGCCGCTTAAATTTTTCAACAGAAACATTTGCAGCGTTGGTCGAAGCAATAATAGTTCCACCTGTATTTAGTATTTCCAAAGATTGAGAAATCAGCTTGTGATAATCCTTGGCTACTGAAAAGGTTTGTTTCTTATTTCGTGCAAAGCTTGGCGGATCCAAGACAATCACATCATAGGTCAAGCCTTTACGTTTGGCATATTTGAAATATTCAAATACATCCATTACTACAAAGTGATGATTATCTAAGTCTAAACTATTAACCTTAAAATGAGCTTTAGAAAGTTCACGTGAGCGTTTGGCTAAGTCAACAGAAGTCGTTTCCCCTGCTCCGCCCATAGCAGCAGCAATAGAAAATGCTGCCGTGTACGAAAACATGTTCAAAAGTGACTTGCCTGCTGCCAGACCATCCACCAAGGAACCACGTACCTCATGCTGATCCAAAAAGATGCCCGTCATCAGACCATCATTCATAAAAACCTGATAGTGAACTCCATTTTCCAACACAGTGAAATATTCAGGGGCTTCTTCTCCATAAAGATGAGCAGACTCGAAGGTCAAACCTTTAAAACGAATCTTTTCATAAGCTCCTCTTACTTCTGGGAATACCCGTTGGAAGGCAGCAACAATCATCTCTTTGACAGAATAAATAAAGGTATTATACCATGAAAAAACGGCATATTCATCATACAAGTCAACCGTCATTCCACCAAAATTATCTCCATCTTGATTAAATAAACGAAACGCATTCGTCATCTCAGATTGATAAAAATGTTGGCGCTTCTGTTTAGCATCCACGAATAATTTAACAAAAAAATCCGTGGTCAACTCTTGGCTGCTTCTACTAAACAGCCAGCCTATCCCCTTATTCTGTTTGGACAAATAAGCCTGACCTAAATAGGTTCCAGACTCTGAATACAAAACAGCCAGCCTGTCTTCATCAAATGAAAAACCTGAAAAATCAGCGCTATCCAAGAGTTGAATCCCTCTGTTTATTTTCTGTTCTGCAATACGGTTTACCTTTATTTTCATAGAATTATTATAACATGTTTCTTCATATATGCCAAAAAAACTCTAAACTTTGAGGCTTATTTTAAAATTATGGTATAATTAACTAAACTTTTAGAAAGGACCATGAGGTTTTATTGTGAAAAAACTAATTGACTACGTCAAGAAGAGCGGACAAACTCGACTTGGTTTCGTCTTGATTTTGCTAATCATTTACTGGCTCAAAACACTCTGGGCCTACTATGTTGATTTCAACTTAGATACACAAGGGTTTTTCCAAAATTTTATTGCTGTCATGAATCCTCTACCAGTCGGGATTTTATTACTCGGTCTCTCGCTTTATATAAAGAATACAAAAGTCTTCTATAGCGTAGCGATGATCATTTACATTATTCTTTCCGCCTGGCTCTTTTCAAATGCAGTCTATTATAGAGAATTTTCCGATTATATTTCCATCTCTACTATAATGGCTACCTCTAGTGTATCTGCTGGATTAGGGGAAGCAGCTCTTAAGTTATTTAGGCTATGGGATATTGTCTATTTTATTGATTTTATCATTTTTGGAATCCTAGTCTATCGTAAACTACTCCGGTGGGATAAAAAGACATTTCATAAAAAATCTAGCTTTGCTATTACAGCACTATCAGTCATGCTTTTCTCCATCAACCTCTTTTTAGCAGAAATTGATAGACCAGAGCTACTTACGAGAGGATTTTCTAATACTTATATCGTCAGAGCCCTTGGTTTACCTGCTTTCCTTGGTTACAATGCTAATCAAACCTACAATGCCCACAAGAATCGTTCTGGAGCAAAATCTACAGATTTGGAGCCTGTGAAACAATATATTGCAGAACATTATGCTCAACCGAATGACAACTACTTCGGTATTGCCAAAGGGCGAAATGTTATCTATCTCCACCTAGAAAGCTTACAACAATTTGTTATTGACTATAAGTTGAACGTCAACGGTGTCGAGCACGAAGTCACACCTTTCCTCAATTCTCTGTATCATTCTAGCTCTACTCTCGCCTTTTCCAATTTCTTTAACCAAGTTAAGGCAGGTAAGACCTCTGATGCCGAAACCATGATTGAAACCTCTCTTTTTGGCCTCAATCAAGGCTCTTTCATGGTCCAATACGGTGGAAGCAATACCCAACAAGCTGCACCATATATTCTCTCTCAAAATGGAGGATATACATCTGCTGTATTCCACGGTAATGCAGCCAGTTTCTGGAATAGGAACAATACCTATAAACAGTGGGGCTACAATTACTTCTTTGATCAATCCTACTTCTCTAAAGCCACTGCTGAAAATTCATTCCAATACGGTCTGAATGATAAAATCATGTTCGCCGACTCTATCCAATATCTTGAACATTTACAGCAACCCTTCTATACCAAATTTATCACGGTTTCCAACCATTACCCCTATACAACCAGCTTGATTGGGGATGAAATCGGCTTTCCATTAGCCAATACAGATGATGAAACCATTAATGGCTATTTTGCTACTGCCAACTATCTCGATGCGTCCATAAAGGCATTTTTCGATTACTTAAAAGCGACTGGCTTGTACGAAAACTCCGTCATCGTTCTCTATGGCGATCACTATGGAATTTCTAATTCACGTAATCCTGACTTGGCACCGTTGATTGGAAAAGATTCGCAGACTTGGTCAGATTTTGACAATGCCATGATGCAACGTGTTCCATATATGATTGTTGTACCTGGAATGACCAACGGTGGAATTTTTGATACCTATGGTGGTGAGATTGACGCACTTCCTACTCTCGAACATCTTTTAGGAATCAAATCCGATAACTATCTTCAAGTTGGTCAAGACCTACTTTCCAGCCAACACAACCAAATTGTGGCTCTTCGAACCGCTGGAAGTTTTATTACACCAAAATACACTAGCTACGAAGGTAAAATCTATTATACAGAAACTGGTCTTGAAATTACAAATCCAGATGAGACAACTCAGAAAGAAATTGATGCAATTAAAGAAGCTACTGCAGCACAACTGGCGACTAGCGATGCCATTCAAACTGGTGATCTTATCCGGTTCTTCGACAATGGATTGTCAGCCTTGGATCCAAGCCAATATAACTACCTTGACTCATTGGCTGCCGAGATTGCACTAGAGAATAAACTTGGCAAACAATCAACAAGTTTATATAGTACAAACGGCAATAAGTCGACAATTGACCTATTTAAAGCACCAAGCTACCTAGAACTTCATGGTAGTACAACAACTACTAGCACACCAAATACTGGTACAAGCACTAGCTCAACAAGTACCAGTTCAAATTCACGGTAATACACTAAAAGGCTTAGAATCATGTCAGTTACTACATTGATTCTAAGCCTTTTTATACTCAATGAAAATCAAAAACAGGCTAGGCGACGCAGATGCAGATAGAACTGAAGTTCATCAAATCAAGTCAACAACGTCTGATTTTGATTTTCGAAGAGTATTAGACCACTATTTCAAATCACTCATCTCTATTTCATCAAGGAAATATAGAATCCTCACTAGGCTCTTCCTCTGTTGATGATTTTTTAGGGATATCTATGGGAGCAACAGTACTACTTTCAATTGCTTTTGTATCTTCTGTTGTAGTTTCAGCTTCTGTTACAGTTTCTACATCTGTCGCTTCTGGACTAGGTGTCAACAAATCATCTAACCAGCTATCTGCGTTCCCTTCTCCATTAGGGACATCGGGAGTATTCGGCAATGGATTCCCAGGCAACCAAGTATCACCTGGCTCAACTGTCCCATCTTTGCTATCACTTTCAACTTTATCGAAATGAATATCGTAGACAGTATCTTCCAAAATAGGTGTATCCCATGCTACATTTGGAATAACAGGTTTTGTATAATCTCGTTTATAACCTGTATCACTCTTCAAAGATGGCGGAAAAATTCCAGCTTGGTTTAGTGTTAACCCTTTTCTAACAAGGTAAACAACTGTTTTACTAGTTCCCAAATGGGTCTGAAGTTGACCGCCTTCACCTGCTCGAAATGCGAGGGCTACATAATTCTTTGGATCATACCAATAGTAATTTGGATGTCTACTTGGGTCATTGATGTCCGTTGGATTATCCGTATTATTAGCAATGTAAGGTCCTATACGAGGAGCCGTTGTCCCAAATGCTGCCAAGCTCGTTGTGGCACTAACATAATCTGTATCTTTTTCTCCACCAGTAATAACTGTCCTAAACTCAATGAACTCATAATCTTTGCTTGGAACCGGTTCTGGTACAACAAGCCCCTGCTCCTTAGCTTGTTTCCAAGTTAAGTCAGATTTCACAAAGTATATGAACCCTGCTCGAATCTCACCATTTAATTTTAAACGACCATTGGCTATCGCACTATATTTAACAGGTACATAGTCTGATAAATCGATATTTGAAACATCATCACTTGGAGTGTAAATATTTTTGGTTGGCTTACGATAAACATTATCAAAATCAGCATAAAAACTTTGATGTTCTCTTGCCATCTTGCCAGACTTTGGCAAAGTAGCATTCCAACCATTAAAGACACGTCCCTTTTGTTGAAGGGTCTGCGGATAGGCGATATTCAAATCCTCCCAATTTAAATCTTTACGAACCAAATAATAAACTCTCTTCGTTTTTTTACCATTAACGACAAAATCACCAAAATCACTATTTGTACTGAATGTTACTAGAATGAAATTTTTAATATCCTGAAGACCTTCCGGATGATACTTTTGATGGACACCATTACGTGTTAAATTTTCTGTCGAACCTTCTGTATAAAAAGGTCCATATACTGATTGTTTCTCAATAGCAAGATTTACCGTTTCGGTCTTAACATCACGCTCAGGATCATCTGGCAAACTAGGATCAATTTTATAAACGTGCGCATGGTCCCCATGGCGTACACTCATATAGTTCCCATCAATTGTAATATCCTCACGTTTTACTTTAAAACGCTCCATGTACTGTTTAATGAGACGTTCTTTTCTCTGTTCAAGAGTTTCTCCATCCTTTTGTTTAAGAATACGATCTTCCGGACTTTCAAACGGCTTCGTTATATCAATTTCCTTTAATAAAACAATATGTGTGTGATCTCCATGCGGATACTCTAATCCAATTTGACCGTCAACAATGACTTTCTTAAGACGTGATGGCTCTAAATTCAGTTCTTTTGCTAAGTAGTCCAATTTCGTTTGATACTCAGTATTTTCTACCTCAGGTTGTGACTTCTTATCCGATTCAACATTTGGTTTATACTGATTCACAAGATAAGACCATTTACTCCTTTTCAATGTTTCAAAATGAATAAGATGCAAATGTTTCCCATGCCTTACTAGAATCCCGGTTTCCGTTACACCGCTGATATTTTGCCCATCAAACAAGAAACCATCACTCGTTTGAAAATCAATCCCCGGAATCCCTTCCTGTTGGTGAACGATAGGAACAGTTGGCGATTGACGACTATCAGAGGTCAATTGTCTGTGTGTCGTGCCACCTAAGCTTGATTTTAAAATATAGTGATAATGATCCCCATGCCGAACAGTATAGCCATTGGCATCCTCTGCGACAATATCTTTAGGATCAAAAACGTATTCATCTTCGGTCTGTTTCGAGCCTGACGATAATTGACTTCTCTTAGGTTGAGAAGAATGATTTTTTTCTTGATAGTTTTCAGGAATTAAATAAGCCCATTTTGTATTCTTTAAATCTGAATAAAAGAAAAAGTGCTTATGATCGCCATGATTGACAATAATTCCTAAATCAGTTTTTTCCTCAATTTGTGACTCATCAGTGAGTAAAAAACCATCATCCGTCGCCTTATCAATCCCTGGAACTTCCTTTTTCGAATCTGAAGGAATCTCTTTTGATTGCTTTGATTGCGATGTTTCTATGCTTGTTGTTTTTTGATGGTTCGATTGCTCTCTATAGTTAGACGCTTGATAAGTAACCAATGCTACAGCACAAATAAGCGATACTCCTGCTACATAAAGCAAAGTCTTACCTTGTTTCATATCTATGTTTCTCTCCTTATTTACCATTATTATATTACCGACATGATAAATGTAATCAACTATTGTAAAATAGCATCACCACATCCACTTATTATAGTCTTTTAGTTTACTTTTATTACTAGCTTCAAAGGTTCGGGGAACCTTTGAAGGTCGGAAATGAAACAAACGAAGTTTGTGTCAACAGCCACAGGCATAACTCAATGCTTTCTTATTTCTAGGCATTGACTTGAAACAGTCCCCCAGACTGTTTCAATCAGGCAAGGCGAGTTCAAACACTCCAGTGGAGTGTTTGAAGTTGGAAATAAGGAAACAAAGTTTCCTCATTCGTCGAAGTAATAAAAGAAAAACTAAATGACGAGAAAGTTAAAAACCGTCGATTTATTTACTAGTTAAGTATATCACCCATATCGAAATTTAGCAAGTGGTGAGCTACTTTCCAAAAATAAAGAACCTGGTTCATCACTACCAAGTTCTTTAGATTTTTATACTTATTTAGCAAGTTTTGCTTTAGCAGCATCTGCAAGAGCAGTGAAAGCTGCTGCATCGTTTACTGCCAAATCAGCAAGCATTTTGCGGTTTACTTCGATTTCAGCCAATTTCAAACCGTGCATCAATTGTGAGTATGACAAACCGTTCATACGAGCAGCCGCGTTGATACGAGTAATCCACAATTTACGGAAATCACGTTTTTTCTGACGGCGGTCACGGTATGCATAGTAGTAAGAGTTCATGACTTGTTCTTTCGCAGTGCGGAACAAGAGATGTTTAGCTCCGTAGTAACCTTTAGCTAATTTTAAAATACGTTTACGGCGTTTACGAGAAACAACGCCACCTTTAACACGTGCCATTTAATTTTCCTCCAAATAATCTAAATTCTAGTAGTCGGCTTATTTCAAACCTGTAAGCATTGATTTGATACGCTTGAAGTCACCAGCATGTACCATACCTGCTTTACGAAGGTGACGACGTTGTTTTTTAGTTTTACCGTGGAAACGGTGTGAAGTATAAGCGCGGAAGCGTTTCAATCCACCAGAACCTGTACGTTTGAAACGTTTAGCTGATGCGCGGTGAGTTTTTTGTTTTGGCATGTTAATTCTCCTTTTGCTTAAAAAGCTTATTTTTTATCTGAAGCTGGGGCCAATTGCATAAACATTTGACGTCCGTCCATCTTAGCGCGTTGTTCGATAATGGCAATATCTTGGGTTGCTTCAGCGAACTCAGCTAATACTTTCGCTCCAACTTCTTTGTGGGTAATCATACGACCCTTGAAACGGATCGAAACCTTAACCTTATTTCCTTTTTCAAGGAATTTACGGGCATGACGAAGTTTTGTCTCGAAGTCCCCTTTATCAATAACTGGACTTAGACGCACTTCTTTTACAGTGACAACACTTTGTTTTTTGCGTTGTTCTTTCTGTTTCTTCTGATATTCAAATTTGAACTTACCGTAGTCCATAATTTTCGCTACTGGTGGTTTAGCTTGGGGTTGAATCAATACTAAATCCACGTTGGCGCTATCAGCAATGGCCTGAGCCTCATTGAGTGGTTTGATTCCCAACTGTTCACCCTCAAGACCGATAAGACGAACTTCACGCACTCGAATTTCATCATTGATGAACAAATCTTGCTTTGCTATGGCTTTTCACCTCATTTTGTATTTTTCGAGAAAAACGAAACGGACTTGCTAAACAAGTCCGCACTACACCATTATTCTTTCCGAAGAAATCTTAATCCGTAGAGCCAGACAACGTTAGTCGCAAGGCGAGAAGTTCTCACTTCTGCTTTTCTCAATACGACTATTCTAACATGTCTAAAACTACTTGTCAAGAATTTCTTTCGCTTTTTCTGAAATAAATTGAACAACACCTTCTATGGATACTCCTGTTGTATCAAAGGTAATGGCATCATCTGCTGCCTTTAAAGGAGAAACTTCTCGATTGGAATCTTTATAGTCACGAGCCGCAATCTCCTCTTTCAAGGATTCCAAGTCTGTCTCGATGCCACGTTCCGTATTTTCCTTAAATCGACGAAGGGCACGCTCTTCAACAGAGGCAACAAGGAATATTTTGAGTTCTGCTTGTGGCAACACAACCGTACCAATATCACGACCATCCATGACAATACCACCAGCTTGCGCAATGTCCTGTTGCAGGCGGACCAATTCTTCCCGTACTAGAGGAAGCGCTGCTACCGCTGATACATTATTTGTTACTTGATTATCTCGAATAGGCAAAGTAACATCTTCATCACCGACAAAAACAAGTTGCTGACCGTTTTCATCACGCCCAAATCGAATGGGATACTGGGCAAGCAAGTCCACGATTCGTTTTTGATCTGTGACCTCTACACCGTTTGTCAAGGCTAGATAGGTAGCCGAGCGATACATAGCTCCTGTATCTAAGTAAGTGTATCCAAAATTTTTAGCAATAATTTTAGCAACCGTTGACTTTCCACTTGAAGCTGGACCGTCAATTGCAATTTGAATTGATTTCATAACTCCTCTTTATCTAATACGAACTACATCCCCAGGATGCGCAATCCAAGACCCTGTTGTCATTTTCTCTGGATTCAAACGCTCTAGCTCTGCAATTGAAATCCCGCCACGAGCAGCCAGTTGTCCTACACCTTCACCTGCTTGAACAGTAAGGGTAGAGCCATCCGTTGCTTCCGCTGGGCTAGAACTTGTTTCTGTCGTGTCAGTCGAAATAGATTCTTGTGACTCAGCAGCCGATGAAGAGCTCTCTACTACGACTGTTGTAGTGCTTGGGGTATAAAATTCTTTTGTTGAATCTGTTTTACTACCGCCACCGATTGAGAGATAGACAGCCATAATTCCAATAATCAGTACGATAACAAAGAAAATAATTGCCAAAACTGTAAATACTGTTGTATTCGCTACCCCCTTACTCAGACGTTCTTTACGACTAGTTGTTTCTGTGTGGTAAACTTCTTCATTCCATGGCTCTTGTGACATTATTGAGAAAACTCCTTGTATTTTTATTAAAATATGATTACAATACTAATATGAAAGTAAAACTTATTCCTGAACGGTGCATTGCTTGCGGGCTCTGCCAAACCTACTCATCTCTGTTTGATTATGATGACAATGGTATCGTTGTTTTTTCAGACGACTCACAATTAGAGAAAACAATTGAACCCAATCCAGATATTCTTAAAGCCATCAAATCATGCCCTACAAAAGCCATTTCAGCGGATTGATTTGGCTTTTTTTGTATAATACTCTTCAAAATAATCCTGTTTTATTAAATGGTCTATTAATTCAATTTTACCCTTGAAGCAACTATGAATAGCTAAATGGTTAATAAAGTATTTTTTTGTCCATTTACGCATATAATACATCCGTCCGTTGGGAAACTCTTTTGCAAATATACGAATGGCTAAATAAGAAACTTCAATTTTTTCTATGGTAGCAATTTCAATTTTCTGCACTGCAAAAGGATTAGCCGAAGCAATCCGTAAATGCTCATCTTTTATCTCGAAATAGCGATGTAAGCCGAGCACTACTAATACAGCAAAGAGTGAGACAAGTAGAATAAATAATCTTGAAACTTGCAACTTCTCCAATAAAAGTGCCATACCAATAAAAATAGGTGTGAAGGTAAGTGACCAGTATATGATGGCCCATGATAAATCCGGTTGCCAATGGTAACGAATTTTACCAAAAATTTTGATCATATCGGACCTCCATCTATTATTCTAGCACAAAAAAAGAGATTTTCCTATGAAAACCTCTATCTTTTGAAATTTTTTATTACATTTACATGACAATGTTGAATGTTTTGTAAAATTTCTGAAATGTTTTTGAAATATTTTGAGTAGGAATTGGTGGGAACACAATGATCAACAACCAAAATATTTTAGTCATTCGTCTCTTGACTCTTAACATAGTAACTCAGGAGAAACTTGGCAATAAACTTTGGCCAGAACAACAAATACATTTCATAGTCTTCTTTTGTACGAATATTGTTTTCAATGCTATTTGTCGTCTCAGATTCTTCATGAATGCGATGATACATCAAACTCTCATCTACAAAGGTAAAGCTACCATTTTTTTGTGCAATCTGATACCAAGCAAACCAATCAAGAGAAACTTTCATTGCTTCATTAAACTTGAAATCATTCAGTTTCTTCAAATTATAGGTCACAGCTGGACAAGAAATTGGATTACCAAAGGCTAAAACCCTATTCCGCCAAAACTTCCATTTGGGAAACATGGCCATTGTCCGTAACATGAGTTGCTTGATTTTCAAGTTTGAAGTTAAGGGAATAGCCACACCTTCCTTAACTTCCTGATAATCTGAATAAGCAATCAACGTTTCCTCTGTCATCTGAGACATTATTTTTTCACAATAGTCTGGTAAATAAATATCATCTTGATGAGCAATTGTAGCATAAGGGGTTGTTACAAAAGAGAGTGCTAAATTCCAATCTTTTCCAATACCTCCTCCTTGTGCGGTATGCATTACGATTGCATTCTTTTGGCAAATTTGTTCTATATATTCACTCGGAGTACTAGTGTATAGGATGAGTTGTGATTGAAGTGTTTGCTGCTTTAACGAATGGATGCATTCTTCTAGATACTTACTGTCTCCATAAGCACAGATAACAAATGTATGGTTATTCTGCATGATGCTCCTCCAACTCAGAGATTCTTTTTTTAGCCATTGATACTTCTTGAATTAAATTTTTAATCTGCTGCTTTTGTTGAGATAAAGCCATACTATGCAAAAATCCAATCACCAAGAGAACAAAAATTGCCACAGATAACAAGAAATTGGAAGTCAGACCAAACCCGAATAAATAAGCCAATTTAATAGGAATAACATCAAAGAGTGCAAAAACAATCAGTCCGAAGCCAATAACAATCCACATAAAGGCATGTTCGAATAAAATCTTATTTTTATTAATATTCCTAAAAATAAAATACAAAAAACCTAGTGAGGCAAGAAACATAGCTAATGCTTGTATAGTCATTATTCCCCCTCCTTCATAAGCGAAGCAATCAAAATAGATGAGCAAACTTCTACCATGTAGCGGATGGACTTAAATGGAGTAATCGAAGAAACCCCTCCTGCTCTCTCAAACATATTAGCAGGTGCTTCTACTACTTGGAAATTTTGCTTTAGTAAATGAACAGTTGATTCTGGTTCCGGATATTTCGTAGGGTATCGTCTGGCGAATTGAGCAATTACTTTTCTATTTCCCAAACGATAACCAGATGTTGTATCCCAAATGCGTTTTCCAGTTGTTATTTTTATCATATTTGAAATAACACCTATTCCAAATCTTCTCATAAAACTGGTTTGGAATTCTGACAAGGTTTCACCAACAAAGCGTGAGCCAATCACCATATCAGCTTGACCAACTAAGATTGGCTGAATTAAGCTATTTAAGGAACGAATGTCATGTTGACCATCACCATCAAATTGAACTGCTACGTCATAGTCATTATCCAAGGCATATTTATATCCTGTTTGAACAGCTCCGCCAATACCCAAGTTTTGTACCAAGTGAATTGCATTTAATTTATTGTTTATCAAAATTTCTTTCGTGCGATCTGTTGAGCCATCATTAATGACAACATAATCCAATTGGAAATTCACACTATTTCTATAATCTATAATTCCCTGAACAGTTTGAAGGATACTTTCTTCTTCATTGTAGGCAGGAATAATCATTAATACTTTCATTTTTTCTCTCTAAAACTAGAATTCTATATAACTTTTCAGATTCTACTACTCATTTGAAGAAACTGTAATATACATATTTTAGCATAGCTATCCTATTATTCATTAAAGTCGAAGTTTATGTCTGATTTTTGTCGCGATATTGCTGATCAATCTTGCATAACGCTCCAATCTTGTTGGATGCATATTTAAAGTCAGTAACTCTTTTATGTGACTTAAATTTGTATTTTGGTGTCCAGTATATTCTAAGTGGTTGATGCCGTTCAGTATTTCTTTATAGGCAACCTCCGGTGTATATAGAGTACGTAAACGTTCCACATCAAGCCGAGCCCTATCTGAAAAATCCCTAAAGGATTCAAGCACTTGCTCTAACTTAGTCACCAAGTCTTCTATATCGCCCAATTTATAAATTTGACCTGCTGAGAATATTTCAAATGCCGTCAAATGTCCTAAATTATCTGATAGAATTACTGGAAGCCCTCTTAAGATTGCTTCAACATAGACTAAGCCAAAAGTTTCCATAGATGAGGGGAAAACACAGATATCTCTATCAGTTACTTCTTCCCAAGGATTATCTAAGTTACCTAAAAATTTAACATTTTTCTGTAATTTATTTTCATGGATATATTCATCACAAATAGCTTTGTATTTACTATCCCATCCTCCAATAAAAACCAATTCAATATCTAATCTATTTAGTGTCTTATATGCTTTTATAAGTTCTAATTGATTTTTTCCTTCTGTTAATCGACCAACAGAAACAATTCTAACTTGGTTGCCTTTTTTTAAATCTTTTGTTTCTTGCTCAGTATAAGAAATAAACGGATGGACTTTCTTATTAAATAGTGGTGTTAAAAAATTATTTAACTCTCCAGTCACACTAAATAATTCTGAAGAATACTCTTCTATGAAGTCAATTTTATCAGCATAATAAGCAAACTCATTTTTAGGGAATTCATGAATTAGCCAAAAATGGGGAACCTTTTGACATGAGGCAGCAATTGCTCCCTGAAAAACATTAACAGTATTTGAAATAACCAAGTCTATCTCATTTTGCTCAATAATTTCAGCTATGTCTTGAACATTCTGGCGATAGTAGCTTGTAGCCTCTTCTCTATTAAGGATTTCTCCACCTGGTGCATCCGGCCACCACCACTTGACAGTTGGTAAATAGTAATTCTTAACCCCTATCATTTTATAAAGTTGCTCATGCTTATCTTGTGGTTCCCCTCCTATTGCATGGGTAACATTTATAACTGTGTGTCCCAGTTGAATAAGGTACTTCATTAGATAATAAACAGACTTCTCCGCACCATTATCCATACTAGTTGTAGGAGAAATAAACAAAATACGTTTCATTAGACTAACTCTTCTTTCAAAAAATCATTAATTCTATTTGCTGTAGTGCAATGATTCATTACAAATTCAAAAGCATTTTCTGCTATTTGTTCTCTCAGGTCTTGTTCAAGAATCAATCTCTCCAATTTACTTTCCCATTCGTTATCATCTGCTAGAACTCCAGTCACTCCATCTTGAATCATTTCTTCAAATGCTCCAAGATTACTTGCAACTGTCACAACTTTAACTGCTGCCGCTTCTATCCATTTAATTTCCGACTTTGCTTCATTAAAGGTTGTGGTTACAAGCGGCGCCAAGTTAATATCAACTTGTGAAATTAAAATTGGAAGCTTTCTCCAATCAACATACTCATGACTCACAATCTGTTTTTTGAATTTTTGGAATGGTTTAGGAATGTCTAAATATCCTACTATATGTAATTCCACTTGCGGGTACTTTTGAAGCAGATGTAGCAATGCTTGACTAATTAAATCAAAATTTTCGTTGTGTGTAATTGACCCTGAGAAATATCCTATTTTGACTTTATTGTCGTTCGAATTTTTCTTAACTTGTAAACTACGCTCAACTAATTCTTTAGACATGACGTTGCGATTCAAGATAACCTTGTTTTTATATTGTTCAAGCTCGTCTTTCAATTTCGAAGTCGATGTGATAGCATAATCGCAGAGAGAAAGCATTTTTTTGTAAGCTAAGACACTTGTATCATAACCTTTTTTCTCTCTCTTGCTCAAGCCTTGGGTAAATTCAAGTTCATCTGTAAATTTTGTATCAAAAACCAAATCATCAATATCAAAATAAACTGGTCTGTTCTTTATGTGTGCCGCCCTACATATTTCTTTCAGCATATCATTGAATGGAGCACGATAAATAATAATATGACTAGCAAACTGTGCATCCTGAAGTTGTACAAGAGAATTATTTATCACTCGAACTGTATAACCAAGTTCTCGCAATTGCTCAGCCTTATTTAACACACGATAACGTGTACATTGTGGAATAATATTTTCGACACCATCAATAATCAAAATATAAGATTGATTTTCTCTAGTTTTAAAATCTTCTAATATAGAAGACACCACTTCAATCGGATAATCTGTTTCCTTAGCAATATACTCCATCAAATCCGGAATCTCAGATTCTCTTTCTAAACCATGCCAAAAATATTGTTCTCTGTCATAATTTCTAAAGGCCGAATACTTAACTAATGGACAACCTTGCTTTAATAATTTAAGCGGATGAATATACAATGCACTATCTTTCGTGTCTTTAATCAATGCATCATACTTAAAGCCTCGATCATAAAAATATTTTGCAAACACAGTTTCATGTTTTCCAATTGCCTTATTACGAGAATCCGTGTCAGAGAGCTTTTCCCAATAATCATAAAAACCTTCATATCTTAGCAAACTATTTTCAACAACAACAAAATATGATTGTAAGTGCTTAGGAATTTTACCATAAGGGTTATAACCTGTAAAGTCTAGCTGCTCCTCACCCATAGAAATTCCCCAAAAGTCTAACTGATCGGAATTAAACTCAGAGAAAACCTCTTCCAAATCTCTAAAAGGACCAATATTCGTATCATTAACCAAGATGAGCTGATTATATTGTTGTAACGCCTCTTTTCCAGTATGTATTATCCCGTGTCGGAAAGCCGCAACATCATACCCCTCATTTTCTCTTTCCACAACCTTACCATATTGTGCTAAACGATTTATATCAGCCTGTGGAAGTTTACCATTTACAACAATTAAAACATCTCGAGAAATTTTAGCCAATGCCTCTAAAAAAATTACTTTATAGTCCTGTAAAGACGATTGATGTTCATAAATTGTGTAAATCAAGTAACGATTTTTGATATCTGAATAATTATTTCTACGTTGCTTATCACGTTGCAAAGCTAGTATAGTTCGCTTTATATATTTTGGAATGCTCCAGAAAAACTTTGCAATATTTTTGGTAAGCTCTAATATATAAAACAATAGCTTGTATTTACCTGATAAGATAAATAATCGCGTTGTGAAATTTCTAATCCACCTTTTCACAGTGTTACCAATCACTTTCTATTATTATCTACTTTTATAAATTTTCAAAAGTTTGTTTTGAATAAATGTTGATACATATATCCCCAGAACTCTGGTCATTAAACCTGAGATTCTAAACGAAACAAGTTCTACCCTATGTGAATATTTCAGCAAATATCTAAATTTTTTCACAAACATTTTTATATCAGAATTATTCAGATATGGAAATACAAATGGCAAGATGGAAATATAAGAATTTGATAAATAAATCAAAAGTGCTTCTTGTTTCTCATTCGATAGTTGTTTAAAATTCTTTAAATTTTCTTCAATTCCTCTAAAGGCATGATAGACTTTTTTTTGTGTAATTTTGTTAGTAAAACTTCCATCTCTATTTTGTCTATACATATAATTAGAATTTTCAATGACACAACAACAAGTTATTATTTTTAATAGGTCTGCACACCAAATACCATCTTCGTACATTAACCCGTCTGGAAACATCAAAGAATCTGCAAATAGTTCTCTGCGGACACACTTGTTCCAAACAGGAGCAATCAATGCGCCTGTTTCTACAAGTAGAACAGAATCAGTAATAATTTCATGTCTAGGTAATTTTTGAGGGAAATCACGAACTCTTATATCAGCATTACCATACCAGTATGAAAATGGATAAATTACTGCATCTACCACTTCCTCGTGAGAATGTAGTTCATCATTGATTTCATCTAAAAAATGCACATCAGTCCAAAAATCATCACCATCTAGGAATAAAATATAATCACCACTAGCATTTTTTATTCCTGTATTTCTCGCAATTGATTGCCCACCATTAGACTGATGAAATACCTTCACCCTATCATCTTTAGCTGCTAATTTATCGCATATATTGGAGGTTATACCATCTGTAGAACCGTCATCTACCAACAATATTTCAAATTCTTCATAAGTCTGATTCAGTACACTATACACACATTCTTCCAGATAATCAGCAACATTGTACGCTGGGATAATAACGGAAAACTTCACACCTAGACTCCTTTTTGTAATCTAATTTTCCTATATTTCATGAATACAGGAATTAAGACTGTAATAATTTTATAGCGCAACATAGGAAAAGGCTTCATAACCATGTTAAAAAGATTAAAGCAGAAAAAGTAAAGCTGCCAACCACTCTCAAATTGAGTACCTCTCCATGGCGTCTGATTTAATGCAGAAACATAGTCCTCTCTAAATCGATGTTTATTTCCGATTCTCCATGGACGTTCTTCGCCTAAAAAATGAACAATACGTGGTTGCTTACGAATTTTTACAAATTCTTCTTTTGAAATAAACGTTGAAGGCCTACTTAATTTTTCCAATGTACGATATGGATAAACATCAAAAATATTAAAATAATTATAAGTGATTGAGAGTGTTTTTATCTCTTCTTTCAACGCTCCATTCAGTGCATCTTGATCATTAGCAAAAAGCTCTCCATTTTTTTCTTTATAATAATCAAAAATAATTGTTCCTATACTTTTTGAACGCCACCGTTTCAAATCGATTAGAAGAACTCCCGCATTATGATATGTATACGTACCCAAATTTAAGCCTTCTCTTCTCTCAGACGAAGCTGTCGGTTCTGGGCACATTCCAAGGACTTTCCCCTCCAAATCTACTTCCCATAGCTCCCGAATATTTTCTAAAACTAAAGTATCTCCATCTAAATAGATGATTCTATCAACTTCTTCGGGCAGTAATTTATCTACAAGTAATCTTGCAAGTACAACCGAAGCCCAACCATTTGTGTCAACTTCAAAATCAAAATATGATTCCAAGTTTTCCAATTCAACGATTGTCAATTTATTTCCTCCGTCAGTAACAAATTGATGAAGGTTTTCTTTATTCTGTTGACTTATACCATCTGAGAAAAGATAAAAATGGCATGTATCGTCTTCGTTTAATGTTCGCATGATTGAGCCCATACAAGCTGCAACTTGCGGGACAAAAGCATCATTCAATGTAAATAATATATTCACGTTTCCCTCTTCCACTATCTTAAATTACAACCAATAATAATCCACTATCAAAAATAGATACATGATAAAGTTAATGACTACTGTGCCAGTGATCAACCGTATCAAATACTTCTGTTTTACCGATACACTTACCTGCTCTTTTAACATTAAACATGCCGGAAATAGATAGACTAAAAATGGAGTAAAGTATCTTCCTTGTGCCCCTTGAGAAATCATTGCATTTGGTCCAATAGCTGTCGGTGTCCATGCAAAATACATACCCGCTACAATGATAGCTACCTGAACAGGGAGTACAAATAACGAAGCAAGACCTTCTGTTTTACTTATCTTTAAATTTCCATCATTAAATAATAATAACGTAAAAATGAAAATATCTATGAAAATTAACCAAAGAGGTAATTGAGTGACAAACCAGCCAAAATAACCAAAAATACCAACCGTTAAAATACCATTAAGATGATCATTTCTATTATTGATAAATAAACTGTTTATCATCACTTTCACAAAGTGCACGACACCACCTCTGTTATGTAGGAATAGATAGCTAACAAGTAAAACTAGTCCTAATCCCAAAATAAGAATTGGTAATCTTCTCTTTTGAATCCATTTTAAAATCGAATTAAACTTAGATAAGACACCTTCAAATTCAAAATCAACAAAAAACAATAGTGCCAAAAGTAAAATATTATTTGCTTTTGTTAAATATAGTAGCAAGGATAATAATATTAAATTAATAAATTTCCTGGTGGTCAGTACCTTGTCTACCAATAAGTTAACATAAAAAACAAAAAATGCAACAACAGCCAGATAGTTCACCACATCATAAGACAGTGAGCCAGCCTGCTGAATCATCATAGGTAAAAGTGAGACAAAAAACAGGGTCATCTTCCCATACTTTATTTTTTTTATCAAATAGTAGATACCTATAATATAGACTATTGTATTAAAAAGGCGCCCTATAGTGACCATCATACCATATGACGGATAAATCAATTTACCTACAACTAGACCAATTAGCTGAGGTGTACTCATTAACGATTTCAGTGAAAAATCGATAGATAATTTATCCTTTGAAAAATCACGAATTTTGGTAAAAAGGTTTGAATATTCTGTAGAATCAACTGCATGAATCTCCGGTTCTGAATACGTAAAATCTACTGTCCGTAATTCATTCATTGCCTCTGTATCTCTACTTGTCGGAGAATCAAATAATATATTCCACGACATAAAAGCATGTGTTGCTTCATCAGGAACCTTTGTCACAGGCATAACAAATATTGAAATTAACAAAAAGGGGATTGCTAACCTTAAAAATAATTTTTCTATCTTCATTCTTGTACTTCCCAATTCAAATGTTTTTGCAATTTTAGATATATTACTAAAGAAATTAAAAACCAAGTCCACATCGAACTAACAAAAGCAATAGCTGCCCCCAATATTCCATAATATTCTACCAATGGATTAGAAATCAATATGGATAATAGACAAGAAATTGCAAATGAAATTACGAGATACTTTTGCTTCCTCAAAACAGTAAGCATGTTATCACAAATGGTTGCAAAGGTACTCGCAATTCCCCCAAGCATTGTTATAATAAAGCTTAGCCAGTATTTATTAAGATTCGTTCCATAGAGAATATTTAATGCTGGAATCCCCAATACTATCCCCCCGACCAAAACTAACACAGCCAACCCGACAACCATTTTAACGATACGCTTCTGGTATTGTTTAAATTGATTATAGTCCCCAGCTCTTCTATATATAGCCAACTGAGTTATCATGGGTCTAAACAAAATCAATAAAATATTCATTGAAAAAACAGGCATAAATAAAATGTTAAAATCCCTTTGAACACCTGTTCCTATAACACCTCTCTCAAAAAAAGTATTGAGAGCATATTTAGGTTGATTATAGATAGTAACAAGTAAAAATGCATTAATAAATAACGGCAAGCATTCTAACAATATATTTTTAATGGCTTTCAAATTAATTTCTTCTTTGATAACCCTCGTAAATTGAAACAAATTCGGAACATCAAAAAAGAAAACAAATAAATATGAGCTAATGACTAGATAGATTAATGAGAGTAGCAGGTTATTGGTTATAAACAAACCAAGTCCAAATGTCAAAATCACAATAGAGTTTCTCAAAAAAAGTGATTTACCTGCAATATCTAGCCGAGCATTTTGTTGGAACAATCCTTGAAAAACATCCGACAGAGCGTCACTTCCGCGATACAAACATATTAGGAAAATACAAGCAGATTTTTGAAATTCATATTTAGACAGAAAAATATAGCTTAAGGCAAGTAATAGCATAATAGTGATTGTTATAAGCCTTGTTGCAAGATACTGGCTAAACGAAAACTTTTTCGAAACATCAGTCGCTTGATAATCTCTTACCTGAAAACTAGCAATGATTACAAAAAGATTTGCTACTGCATAAGCAAAACTAAAAATATCAGCCTCTAATTCCGTCAACAAACGTGTTACTAGTAACAATAAAAATATTGATATTGCTGCTGAAGAAATACTTCCTAATAAATTCCAAATAAATATTGTTTTTGGTGATACTATTTTGCTCTTCACACTATCTTCCCCTTGTTTGTCATCCGTTATCCCTAATTTTTTAATAGAGATTTCTTTATCATCTTAAACACACTCACAATCCCAACAGATATTATCTTTAGTGTCCTTCTCAGTCCAATTTGTAAAAATTCCTTTTCTTCAATAATCAAACGCAATTCCCTTTCGCTGGAAAAACTAATCTTTTCCAATATTGGACTCACATTTTCAGTATTCTCAACTACTGCATAATCATTTGATAAATCCCACGCGCTATAAATAAATAATATTGGAACTAGCAATAATCTATCTTCTTTTAAAAAATCAATGTTTCTAAATTTTTCCTCAAGCTTTTTATAGTGTTCTGTTTTTATCCAATACCAACTTACTTCTTCTCCAATTATATAAGGCACTTTATAAAAATCAACTTTCTTAGTTCTCACAAGTGATTCATAGAGTATATTCAATTGACGAATAAGTTCTGGATTGCCCTCACGAAGGCTTTTTCTATCATATCTTTGATTAATTGTTAAGTCCGGAATAACTACAGCCAAATTAGATTGTGATTCAAAATTAGAAATCACTGCATCAAATGATGTAAAAAACATTTTCCTCAACTGATACCTGTCAATAATATCCTCTACAGAATATTTTATTTCCTTTGTTTGTTTGACAGTTATATGAGCAAGATATTTGGCATCTCCCGTATAGTTATTTACTATTTCAAAAAAATGCAATTCATCTGTGAGTTTTACAATCTGTGCTCTCAATTGGTAGGTGAATAAATATCTCTCAACTATACTAAAATTATTTGAAAAATCAGTTTCTGGCAATGTTATTAGTAACTGGCACCTATCGGCTATTTTGCATAACTCTTCAATATACTCTTCAAAAATAGACACTGATTCTATGTGAATATGAAGAAGCACCGATGTCGAAGATAGAACAGTTTCCGTCGTTTGCGAAACCCGTATTTGAGGAATAAAACTCGTACCCGGAATAATTATCTGCCTCAAATGCCTCTCGATTAATTCAACTGGATATTTAGTTTTCATCCTAATAAGATGTAATAAAGAGTATATTCTGTCTGGATATTCGGTAAAACTCTTTATTTTTATGAATGGAACATTATTTTTAAGTATAACTTCTGGATATTCTAGTGTAATGTTGCTATTTTCAAGGGTTTTACAACAAATGGACGTATCTAATACACACTTATAGCTATAGCCCTCTGATAAAAGTATTTTTGTCAATTGGCTCTCATATAATTTTATAACATCTTGAATATCTGTTAACTCACTTACCGATGACCAAAAATCAACAAATGCTTGACTCTGCAAGATTCGTTTTTTAAATACCATAAAATATGACTGTAAATGTTCAGGGACAACTACACTATCTATTTTTGTCTCTAAGTGATTGGTCATTCCCCAAAAATCTACATCAACATCACTGTCAAATTGACTATAATAATCCTCTAGGTCCCAGAGGGGGCCGAAACATGTATCATTCATCAGAGTTACCGAATCATATTGATAAAATGTTACTTGATTCAGCCCTTCTTTCCATGCCGCAAAATCATAACCAATATTATCTCTTTGGATAAAAAAATCAATCAATCGTTCCGACTGTAAATATTGTACTATGTCCTTTGAAACATGGCTGTTAGAAACAAAAACTATGTCTGAATAAATACTTCGTATCGACTTTAATTGATAATAAATATATTCACTGACAACATTATATTTATTATAGTGAACATATACCAACAAACGCGACATTCTGCCTCCGTTATATTTTATTATTCTAGTAGCTCCCATTGGCTATTTCTCTGAATAAACCCGGTTGCTGCGTCTTCCTCTGCAATATTATCAGTGCTAAACTTCCTACTAATAAAAATAGCTGGTGTGTCAGAAGTCTTTGCAAATAATAACGGCTGCTTATTACTATTTCGTACTGACACCGCCATTTTTAATTTAGCCTGATTAATTGAAGGTAGCTTACATTTCACTCGGAAAAACTTCTCGCCTTTGCCAAACGTTTTTAAATCCATAGAATTGTCGTTATATACATCAAAATGACGTTCTAAATCTAAAAATGTAAATGCAATATGTGTTTCAATATCTTCTAAAACCGTATATCTAAACTCAATTTCAATTGATTCATCTGGTTCAATTTGATTTTTTGAGACCAGGTTAATCTGCAAATCTTTTACAATATCACTCTGATGCAGAGGTTCTTCGTTTTCTGTAACTTCGCTTATTGAGGCAAGCACATTATCAAAACTGTATTGATTAGCTACATCATCAGGTTCTCCTAATGCCTTGACGTATCCTTTCTCTATAAGAAGAGCTTTATTACAATACTTTTTCACAGCTCCCATATCATGGGTGACAAGAATAGTCGTTTTTCCACTTTTTTTACGCTCTAGGAAGTAATCATTACATTTACGCTGAAAGGCCTCATCGCCCACTGCGAGAACCTCGTCAAGTATCAGAATATCTCCCTGCGCTTTAATGGCAACTGAAAAGGCTAAACGTACCTGCATTCCACTAGAATAATTTTTCAGCTTTTGATTCATAAATTCACTTAATTCCGCAAATTCAACAATATCATCATACATTGCATCAATTTCTTCTGCAGTAAATCCTAACATCGCACCGTTTAGGTATACATTTTCCTTACCAGTTAGTTCCGGATTAAAACCAACACCAAGTTCAATAAAAGAAACTAATTTACCATCCACAGCTACAGTCCCTCTTTCAGGAACATATATTTGAGATAAAATTTTTAACAGTGTCGACTTACCAGAACCATTGCGACCAACAATTCCAAAAAAGTCCCCTTTTTCAACTTCAAAACTGATATCCTGCAAAACATTATACTCTACGTAGCCTTTAATCCCTTTAAATAAATTGACTAAAGTAGTTCTTAGACTCTGACTACTCTCCGTTGGAAGCTTAAAACTCTTGCTAACATGTTCTACTTTTACAGCAATATTATTATTTTTTACCATTACAAAATCTCCGCAAACTTTTTGGCATTTTTTCTAAACACAGTTATACCCAATAGGTAAACAACGACTGGAAGAATATACGGAATTGCCACAATAACAGGATTTTCAATCAATTCACTAACTGTAGTATTCCCAGAATAAACAATAAAATGTCTCAAGTCTTGAATAATTTGTGCAACAGGATTCAACATCATCAATTTAGCAAATGTTACTTGCCCACGCTGTAAAATAAATGTCAATGAATAAATAATTGGTGTCGCATACAATCCAGCCTGTAAGAACACTTCCCAAATTGGACCAATATCTCTAAATCTTACAAATAAAGAGGATAAAATGAAAGCTATACCTGTTGCTAGTAATGCCAATTCAAAAAACAATGGGATTATAATTAAAATGGACCAAGTAAAGGGAACCCCGTTAATAGCAGCAAATACAAACACAACCATTAAGTTAATGGCGTAATTAATTGCAGCTCCTGCAACTGAAGAAAAGACAATTATCTCTTTCGAAAAATTCAATTTGCGCAACAAATCTCCACGTGAAACAATAGACATCATCCCCATATTAGTTGCTTCTGTAAAAAAGTTCCATGTTACCATACCCAATAGTAGCCCTACTGCATAATGAGGAGTTCCATCATCAAAGCGCAAAAAACGAACAAATACTAGATACATAATTGTAAAAAGTAACATCGGTTTCAAAATCGACCAGAGATGCCCAATGAGAGAACCTTGGTAACGTAATTTAAAATCTGTTTTAATCATCTCTCTTAAGAGTATTTGATTTTCTTTATTTAATAAATTCATAGCTATTCCTTATATGCAAATTTTGTCACAATCAATGTTGTGAATACTAATGTATGAAAGGTTTTATTTTTTCTTAAACCATATTTTCTCAAAATCCTGAATCGTTCAAGCATTGGTTTATCCATAATGGTTACAAAGGCTTCTATTAATTCTCTATTTGATTGAGAAAGTGGCATTTGTAATAAATGCCGGGCTTGTTTTTGGCTATTTTTGATCAAGTCCCAATAGACCGCAAATAAAATGTGAGGACGAATCCATTTTTTAAAGCGTTTTGAGAGGGTTCGAGCACCTAGTACATTATCCGAATGTTGGCGATACAATTCACCTGGTTGATCAATAAATACCAAATTTCCAAAGGCTGAAGCAAGTAAGGCCAAGTACCAATCGTGCATGAGTATATCATCCGTCTCTTGCCACATTTCAGCGAGAGTATGATTAATCATGGCGACACCGCCAGTCACAGTATTCTCAGTCAACTCTTGCACCAATTCCGTATTGGCATGATGAGATTGAGATTTAACCATGCTTTCAGTCATAATCTCTAAATCTTGATTCACCACTTTTAAATCCATATAAACCATTAAGGGGAGATTAGCTGGATAGTTTTGGGCTTCGTTTAGACTGAGTTCCAATTTATTTGGCAACCAAACATCATCCTGATCACTAAAAAAATAATAGTCAGCCCTATCGTGGTTCACTAGTTTGTGAAAACTTTTAATAACTCCAAGATTGTCACTCTTATCACTATCAATAAGATGAACTCGACTATCTTGACGCTCAAAATCTTTAAGTATTTCTTTTGTATTGTCACTGGAACCATCATCACGAATAAATAGTGTCCAGTCTGTGTAAGTTTGTTCTTGGATAGAGCGAATTTGCTCAGCTAAGAACTGTTGACCATTGTAGGTCGACATGAGTATGTTTACTTTCATTGTAAAAATAATTCCTCGTACTCTTGGACGATTTTTTCCCAGGTGTATTCATCCTTCATGTGTTTTTTCGCAATTTCTCCTAATTCCACCGCTTCAGCATTCTCATCAATTTGGTTAATTAATTGACTCAGGCTACCTGACTCCTTACTCCAATACCGAGCACCTTCTAGGGCAACTTTGCGGTTAAAATCAACACCTAAAACCAAATTTTCATTGGTTTGCGCCAGCGCTTCTAGGAGACTAGGATTGGTTCCTCCAACTTCATGTCCATGGATATAGGCACGACACTCCTGTCGAAGATACTTTAGTAGTTCTTGATCGTACACTGTTCCAACAAATTTGATTCGTGGATCAGATGCAAAATCTGTCTCTTCTTTGAGCTGTTGGAAATAAGCAGAGCCTTCATGATTGGCTATAATGACCAAATCACGTTTTGTCTTGCTTGCCATAAACTCCCTAATTGCTGTCACATAGTTATTCTCAGGTACAAAACGACCGATAATCAGATAAAATTCTTTCTCTTTAATGTCCCAATTTGTAAAATATTGGCGAACTTGTTCAGATTCTTTTGTTAACTTAGTCGGACTTAAATCTGTACCATAGGCAATAAAGCGTGTATTGGTAGCTAAGTATTCAGATTGAATATAATCCTCAATTCCCTCATTATCAGCAATAATCAAATCAGCATATTTGACCATCATTTTTTCAGAAAATTTTAGATACCTCTGGACTGGCTTAGCCCACTTGGTCCGTTTCCATTCCAAACCATCTGGATTGACAAACAAGGTACCTCCAACAGAGTGAATCATTTTTGCAAAAGGCACTATGAAGCCACCTATGGTATTTCCCAAGATATAGAAAATTGGTCGCTCTATCTGCTGTTCCTTGATGATTTTAAGGGCATAAGTGATCGCCATCATATCATAAGCAATCACACGAGCCGGTCCAAGTTTTGGTGGATTAATGGTGAAGCAATCTGCACCCAGGTAGGTCGAATGTTGGTGATGACTTGTATCAGACAAGCACGCCACATGGTAATGAATCTTCTCAGATTGCTGGTGACTGACCAATTGTTGGACAAAGGTCTCAAAGCCACCATATTTTGCTGGCAGTCCACGACTACCGATAATAAAAACGTGTTTCATGAATCCTCTCCATCAAATTGCAGTTCTTTTCATTATACCATTTTTTAGTTTTTTTTCCTAATTCTATACTAGTTTGGTTATAAAGGCTTTTCTTTTTCTACGCCTCTGACTCCACAGTATAGATAAAAACAAATTTTGAGTTAATAAGAAAAATTTGATATAATATGTACTGGATTTTACATAAAAATATAAAACTTAGAATTGTTAATAAATATGAAATTAATCAAACAGCTTATTCACATACTGATCTCCATCGGATTGATTGGAAGTTTTTTTCTCTATGCACATCTCATTCAAAACGAATTAGGTTCTACAAAAAATGATGGAACTATAGAAATAATCGCAGAACAACCAAACCAAGTAATCGACAGCATCCAAATAAATGGACGTTATATTCATTCATCAGAAATTATAGAAAACCAATGGGGAATCAATGATGCTGATTTAATTCCTAATTTTTCTTCTCTAGGTGAAGAAAATTCACTCGTAATTAAATCTTCCTCTTCTGTAAGAACCTTATCATTTGAATACTTTGTTAGTGAAAATCCGACTATTGTAAAAATTAAAGTCGGTGGACAATTGGTTGAATCCATTGACACATCAACTGGAGATAAATATAAAAATTTAGCCTTTATCGAGCTTCCCTATACTTTACGGATAACTAAAGATAATCAATTTTGGTACCTCCACTTAATAGTCCTTGCTTTAGGTCTAACATGCTTTATCTTAAATGGAGCAACATGGAGAATCAAAAGAAGAGATATCCGTATCTTAACAATATTATTAATCGTTCAATATATATTCACTACTTTTACATTTCCACGTTTATATCGCAATGAATTAGTGCTATTTAATTCGAACTTTAATAAAATGGAAACTCAACAGCTATTAGTTGCACTAACTTTCCTGATATTTTTTGGTCTTTTAGGATACAAACAACTCCGAGGTCATATCTCTAAAGCCTTCAAAACGATTAGCCTATCAGTGATTTATCTTCTAGTTCCCATTTTTTCATTATTTATTATTGAAAATAGCTACTCACAATTCTCTACTCTTTCCCCAAACAGTCTTTGGAACAATCTAATCATTATCGGAGTCCTCTACCTAATACTGGTCTTTACAACTAATCTACGATTTGCCAGCCTATTAATTCTATCTGCTTCAGTATTTATTGGTATAAGTAACCAACTTTTGATTGACAGCCGTGGTGCTCCTCTATTATTTTATAATCTTTTTCAAATCACAGACGGATTAAATGTAGCTTCTAGCGTAGCAATTAATATCAACAATCGAATGCTACAAAGCATGGTATTTTCTTATATCTTATTGACCTTCTTTTTCTTTATCCCCAAATTATATTTACCAAAACTTCTACCTTCTAGAACGTTCTATTCTAGTTATGATTTCAAATGGCCGAAACGTTTCAGCAGAATTTTACTGGGCTATATAACTTTAATAACAATCGTTCCAATGATTAATAAAACTGTCGTCTCTAATGCAAATATATCATTAAACTACTGGAGAATGTACGTCACCTATGGTCAATTTGGGCTACCACTCTCACTCGCCTCTTTCTATGAAGATAGTAAAATAACTAAGCCTGAGGGATATTCACTCCCAAAACTTAATGAAGTTCTTGAGAAGTACCCTCCTGAAACAGAAAAACAAACAATCAGACCTAATATTATCTTTATACAGAATGAATCACAGAGTGATTTTTCAAACTTACAGGGCTTAAATATGGAGCCTGATCCGCTATCAAACCAACATGCATTAACAGACAATACTATTCATGGCACCCTCAATGTCTCAGTCTTTGGCGGTGGTACTGCAAATACCGAGTATGAAGTGCTGACAAGTAACCCAATCAGTTTATTATCCTCTAATTTATTCCCATATCAGCAGATTATCACACAAGAACGTCCAAGTTTCGCAACTTATCTAAAAAATAAAAATTACGACACCGTAGCTCTACATCCTCAATCTGGAAATAATTACAACCGCAATGCAGTGTATCCTCTACTAGGGTTTAATAAATCTTATTTTTTAGATTCGGAACCTGCTATTAGTAGCTTAGCACCACTAACAATCGATCGTGGCTGGCCATCTGATCAATTCTTGTTCAACGGAATAAAAGAACTTTATACCCAAAAAGGAGACCAGCCTCTATTTAGCTTTGTTGTTACCATGCAAGGACATGGAGGCTATCCAAGTACGGAAGAAATTTATCCTCGCGAAGTCAGCATTAATGGTTCAACATCTGAATACTTAGCTGAAACAGAATTTTTGACCAGCATGAAAAGAACAGATGAAGCATTTGCAGATTTAATTACTTTCTTTAGCACTTACAAAGAGCCTACGGTTATCGTCATGTACGGCGATCACCAACCTAGTTTGACTCAAGAATTTTACGCACAATTTATGGATGAAAATAATCCTGCTACTAAATATTCTACCCCTTTAGTGATTTGGTCGAATTTTGATATTAGGGAGCGCGAATCTACAACAATCAGCCCAAACTATCTCGTTCCGTATTTGATGGATATTTTATCCGAATCAGACTATGCCCTTCCTCGATCACCTTACCAACAATTTTTGAGTGATATGCAAATCGAAGCACCTATCATTACTAGCTGGGGAAACATCGATAATAGCGGTCAACAAATTGAAGACATGTCAAGCCTATCACTTTACCAAACCTACTTACAACTAGAATACAATAGTGCCGTTGATAAACGACCTCTAACAGATCTATATGAGTGATAAAAATAGCCTTGCTCGTTTTTGAGCAAGGCTATTTTATCATCAATCATCCAAAAAACTTAATTATCTAAAAGATAAAGCTTGTAATTCTCGATAATTGATCGTAATTTTTCACCATATTTCGGATCAGTAGCATATCCTGATTGTCTTAACGCAAGAATTGCTTGTTGATAATCAGTTGCCTCTCTGAAACTCTGGTAATTTTTTATTCTCCACGGAGTAGAGGTAAAGAACTTAGCATAGTCTGCTACACTTTCATTCCATGAATTATATTTTCTAAACAAGTGCTTTTCTTGCTTCTTCTCACCATCACGGTATTCATTAGTAATGATTTCAATTGTATCGCCCGTCCATGCAGCATCCGCTTTGATGCCAAAAAGATTATTCCCATGAGTCGCCAAGTATGACGTTCCCCATGCACTTTCGAGGATGGCTTGAGATAACATGACGCTCGAAAGGATAGAATTAGCTTTTGAACTTTGCTCAATTGCAGGTACTAGATTAGCTATGAAACTTTTTTGATCATTAGAAAGTTTTCCTGTTTCAATACCTGTACCTGCAATTTCTACTTTCCCTCAACAGCACCATACCAATTCATTACGCCTTGTGCCAATGCTTTCGCAAGGCGAGTGTGGTAAGAATCTTGTTTGATAACTTGCAACTCCGAAGGATTATCCATAAATCCTAGCTCTACTAGAATAGCAGGAATCGCTGTCTCACGAAGGACTGCAAAAGTTTCTCTTCTTACGCCACGGTTAACTGCACCTGTTTCTTTAATTAAACTCTCCTGGACCTTGTTGGCTAAAATCTCACTTTCAGCTAAACGAGTAGGGTTATTATGCATTTCTTTATTAATTTTAGGTTGGTATTCTGGATTATATTGATACCAGTATGTTTCGATACCAGTCGCATTCGAAACTCCTGCTCCCGTCGCATTAAAATGAATACTAATAAATAAATCTGCGTTACTTGCATTCGTCATTCGTGAACGCTCTGTTTTGAAGTCTACATCATAATCACCTGTACGGGTCATCAAAACATTGATTCCATATTTCAAGAGATTTTCACGCAACTTATTTGAAACAGACAATGCAAGATTTTTTTCATGTACGCCACCGTAAGAAGCGCCCGAGTCTCGCCCTCCGTGCCCTGGATCAATATAGACTGTGTAGGATCGCTGTGCTGACGGATTTGATAAGTGAGTCGTTGTGCCGCCAGCACCTGTTAGACCTCCACTTGAGTCCTTATAATATAAGTGAACACTATAAGTACCTATACGGTATTTATGGTCCTTCTTATTGACAGTTAACTTATAACTGCCATCTGACTGACGAGTGGCTTCATACCAACGTATATCGTCTGACTGGGACCAGGTAGGTAAGAGAACACTTGATATATCTTTCGGTGACGAAACATTAGTAACACGAACATCAAAGGTACCTTGGGCATCGTTACGATTTTCAATTGTGATGGTGCCTGTTGGCTTCGCTTCTGATAAATGAGTTGTTGTACCACCTGCACCTGTTAGGCCACCACTTGAGTCCTTATAATATAAGTGAACCGTGTAGGTACCTGTACGATACTTATGGTCCTTCTTATTAACAGTTAACTTATAACTGCCATCTGATTGACGAGTGGCTTCATACCAACGTAAATCATCCGTCTGGGACCAAGTAGGTAAAATAACACTTGCTATATCTTTCGGTGATGAAACATTAGTAACACGAACATCGAAGGTACCTTGGGCATCGTTACGATTTTCAATTGTGATGGTACCTGTTGGCTTCGCTTCTGATAAATGAGTCGTTGTACCACCTGCACCTGTCAAACCACCATTTGAATCCTTATAATATAAATGAACCGTGTAGGTACCTGTGCGGTACTTATGGTCCTTCTTATTGACAGTTAACTTATAACTGCCATCTGACTGGCGAGTGGCTTCATACCAACGTAAATCATCCGTCTGGGACCAAGTGGGTAAAATAACACTTGCTATATCTTTCGGTGATGAAACATTAGTAACACGAACATCGAAGGTACCTTGGGCATCGTTACGATTTTCAATTGTGATGGTGCCTGTTGGCTTCGCTTCTGATAAATGAGTCGTTGTACCACCTGCACCTGTCAAACCACCATTTGAATCCTTATAATATAGATGAACCGTGTAGGTGCCTGTGCGGTACTTATGGTCCTTCTTATTGACAGTTAACTTATAACTGCCATCTGACTGACGAGTGGCTTCATACCAACGTAAATCATCCGTCTGGGACCAAGTAGGTAAAATAACACTTGCTATATCTTTCGGCGATGAAACATTAGTAACACGAACATCGAAGGTACCTTGAGCATCGTTACGATTTTCAATTGTGATGGTGCCTGTTGGCTTCGCTTCTGATAAATGAGTCGTTGTACCACCTGCACCTGTTAGACCACCACTTGAGTCCTTATAATATAAATGAACCGTGTAGGTGCCTGTGCGGTACTTATGGTCCTTCTTATTGACAGTTAACTTATAACTGCCATCTGACTGACGAGTGGCTTCATACCAACGTAAATCATCCGTCTGTGACCAAGTTGGCAAAATAACACTTGCTATATCTTTCGGCGATGAAACATTAGTAACACGAACATCGAAGGTACCTTGGGCATCGTTACGATTTTCAATTGTGATGGTACCTGTTGGCTTCGCTTCTGATAAATGAGTCGTTGTGCCACCTGCACCTGTCAAACCACCATTTGAATCCTTATAATATAAATGAACCGTGTAGGTACCTGTGCGGTACTTATGGTCCTTCTTATTGACAGTTAACTTATAACTGCCATCTGACTGACGCTTTGCTTCATACCAACGTAAATCATCTGACTGCGACCAGGTCGGCAAGATAACACTCGCTATATCCTTAGGAGAAGAGATATTGGTAACACGAACATCGAAGGTACCTTGGGCATCGTTACGATTTTCAATTGTTATGGTGCCTGTAGGTTGTGTAACATTGACCGAACTGGAAGCTGTACTGACTCGAGCACTTGGAACACTTGTAGAGCCATTCGAACTTCCTGCAATCGTATTGGAAGAACTTCTGGTCAGCAAATTCGAAGTACTACTTGTTGCACCTGTTGTCAAACTAGAATTAACCGTTGAGCTTGTAGTAGTCGAAGTTGCTTCCTCCTCAATTTTAGACGAGATTGCATTGCTATTATTCAAAGCAGTAGGCTTCTCAGCCGCGCTTACGACATCCTTCTTCCATTCAAAACTATAATCTGATAAGGTCTGAAAACTTCCATCTGTTAATTGTGCCGTTAACTTCAGCGAAAAGACTTGGTCTTCCTCCGCAAATACAGACCGATCCAAAACCGCTACGTATCTACCTTGCTCATCCATTGAGAATGCGACAGTAATTCCGCTATTTGCTTCAGAGCGAAACTGGGCTGTAACACCAATAATTTCCCCTTGAATGTTTGACAGAATAGCTTTAATCTGTCCAGCCTCATCAACGACAGATAACTGCCCGCCAGTTTCAGCAACCTGAGATGAAGAAACTTGACTAGATGGGGCATTTACCATATCCGCTTGAACAAGCTGAGCATTCAACGCGGATGCACACAAAGAAAGAAATAACAACGTTCTTTTTTTCACAAATATCTCCTTTATGTATTTCACATGTAAAAACAACTATATTTCTCAAAATAGATGCAATTACACTAATCTTCTATTTTTCTTCTTGCTTCTTTGTCAATAACCAACCAGCAAAAATTGTTATGAGTCCTAGTACAGTTAATGGAAGACTAGATTTCCCTGAGGTTTTTGGTAATACTTTAGCTTTATCATTTGGTATAACCTTTTTCTGACCTGCTTCGGAAATATTGCCTTTGCCTGTAGCTACATCAGAAATCTGACCGCCACCTTGACCTGGAACGGTCTGCAAATCATTTGAGTCATTTGTAACGCTTTGACTTGTTTGTGCCCCAGTATTTTCAATATTAGCTGTACTTTTATCCTCGACTTTTGATTGTAGACTAGCAGTTAGTTCTGCAATCTGTCGGTCTATTTCTGAAAAGTCATACGGAAATTTTGGTTGCGAAGCAGTTGCAAGAGCTTGACCATATCCTATAGTTGCAGATGTAATAGATTCTAAATTAGAGTTTCCACTTTCCAACAATCCAGCTAATTCTTGTCCAGTTGCTTCTGCATAAGCAATATAATTATCAATCGCTGCCGACTCTTTATTCAGTAGTTCAACGATAACTTCTCTAGCGTATTTCAATGCAGCTAACTCGGCTTCAGGAGTACTTGCATCATCTTCAGACTCGTACTTAGAAACTATAGCTGCTGCTTCTTCTCTTCCGCTTTTTCCAGCGACTGTAAGTGTCTCAAATAAGTAATGATAATGTTGAGCTATGCTACCATTTAAATTTGCTTTAAGTTCATCTAAAACAACAACTTGCTCTGCTGTTAAGCTTGCCTTCAAGTCTGCAATTTCTTCATCCCATGTAGCTTCAGCACTACCCGATGCCATTTCTTCCATCATTCCCTCAAGAAACGCCAATCTATATTCTTGCATATCGATAGTCATTTTAGCTTGAATATATTCACGTACGGAAACTTTTTCATCATCAGTTAAATGATAGGTCGTACTTTGACTTGTCTCTGCTGCTACAACTGGAACAGATCCGGACGGTAATATAGCACCTCCTAGTAAAGCAAGAAGAATTGCTGACGTCAACAACGGCTTAACAATCGCTTTCTTTTTCATACACATCTCCTGTAAACTATTTCTTTTCTTGTTTGTAAAATGCTTCCAAAGCTTCTTGCCAAGTTGGGATGACAAAGCCTGTGGCTTTTGCCTTGTCCAAGCTCATGGTTGAGTTGAATGGACGTTTTGCCTTAGCTGGGAATTGGCTAGAATCCACTGGCAATACCTTGGTGTTGGTATCCTTGAGGATTTCCGTAGCAAAGTCAAACCAAGTCGTATCTTCTGCTGCATCGTTTGACAAATGATAGTAGCCAAATGCTTGCTTGGTGTCCACCAAGTGTACCATGAATTCCGCAAGTGTGCGTGTCCAGGTTGGGCGACCGTGTTGGTCATTGACAACCGTCAAAGTATCGCGGGTTTCCGCAAGATTTTGCATAGTGAAAACAAAGTTTTTACCGTAGTTCCCAAAGACCCAAGCCGTACGAACAATGTAGAACTTGTCTGCAAACTTCTCAACTGCTTCCTCACCCAAGCGCTTGGTACGACCGTATTCTGATTGAGGATCTGGTTGGTCATCTACTTGCCATTCTTGACCGACTGGCAACTCACCATTGAAGACATAGTCCGTTGAGATATAAACGAGGGTTGCACCGTATTTAGCAGCTGCCTTGGCAACATTCTCAGAGCCTGTTACGTTAATCTTGTAGTTGAGTTCTTTGCCTTCATCTTCTGCCATATCAACAGCTGTGTAGGCTGCACAGTGGTAAACAACGCTTGGCTTGACTTCTGCAAAGAAGGTATCCACCTTGTCTGCATCCGTGATGTCCATTTCTGCTACGTCAGCGGCAACGTACTCAACACCACGCTCATCCAAGAGATAACGCAACTCTGTACCCAACTGGCCATTTGCACCTGTAATTAAAATCATATTTGCTCCTTATTTCAAGAAAGGCTTGGGCAAGAGCCCTAGCCTTTAATAGTCTTATTTAATAACTTCCTGTGTCTTAGCATAGTTGGCTTCAACAGCTTCTTTTTCAGCTTTCCACCAATCTTGGTTGTCTGTGTACCACTGGATTGTTTCTTCCAAACCTTCAGAGAAGTTGGTAAACTGTGGTGTCCAACCAAGCTCGTCACGAAGTTTGCTTGCGTCAATAGCATAGCGCAAATCATGTCCTGCACGGTCAGTCACGTGGTCATAAGCATCTTTTGGTTGACCCATTTTTTCAAGGATCAATTCAAGCACTTCTTTGTTGTTCTTCTCACCGTCAGCACCGATTAGATAAGTTTCACCCATACGGCCTTTTGTCAAGATTGCCCAAACACCAGTCGAGTGGTCGTTGGTATGAATCCAGTCACGGACGTTTTTACCTTCACCGTAAAGTTTTGGCTTGATACCTGCCAAGATGTTGGTGATTTGGCGTGGGATGAATTTCTCAATGTGTTGGTATGGACCGTAGTTATTTGAACAGTTGGAAATAGTCGCTTTAACACCAAATGAACGCACCCATGCTTTAACAATCAAGTCTGAAGCAGCCTTGGTTGATGAGTATGGTGATGACGGGTTGTAGTTGGTTTCTGCAGTGAATTTCTCACCTGGACCCTCACCATGACCTGGCAAATCTTCACGCAAAGGAAGGTCGCCGTATACTTCGTCAGTCGATACATGGTGGAAACGGATGTCGTATTTACGAGCCGCTTCAAGCAAGGTGTAAGTACCGATAAAGTTAGTATGGATAAATGGACTTGGATCATTTAGCGAATTGTCGTTGTGGCTTTCTGCCGCATAGTGAACAATGGCATCTGCCTTAGCAGCTAATTTGTCAACCAATTCAGCATCAGCAATATCACCAACAACAAGCTCAACTCGGTCACCAAGGATGGCTTCGATGTTAGCCTTGTTACCAGCATAAGTAAGTTTATCCAAAACAGTTACGTGAACATCTGGATGATTGTTATAAACATAGTGTACAAAGTTTGAACCGATGAAACCAGCTCCACCAGTTACGATAATATTTTTAAATTGAGACATTTTTTTCTCCGAAAAGTTTTTTCTTTTTTGTGTGTCATCTTAGGTAGTGGGGTCGTAAGCAACCACCAAGGTGTTTCATTACTAAACCATGAGCCTAAGGTCTCATGGTTTCCCCCGCTCCTTAGCAAAGCAAAGGAGCTTCTCACTACGGCGATGACACACAGAACAGCTCGCTGCGCTCGCTTTCTCTACTTCAAGATTTCTTTCAAGTAAGCAATCTTGGCAAAGTCTTTTTGATTATTGTTTTCTGCACGGTAGGAATCTTTTGAAGAGGCTTGGTAGATTTTTAGGTATTGTTCAAGTGTCGGTAGGTAATAGCGAACACCTGCTGTTTCTAATTCTTCCAAATCTTCTAGCTCTACACCAGCAAATTCAGGCAGTGAATGTAGACCTCCGAATTCAACAGATAAGCCGCCTTTATGAAATTCATGTTCGTGACGATCAACCAGGACATAGCCGAGTTGATTCATCATGGCAATCAGCTCATCTGCACGGTAAATCCGCTCCCCATCTGGCGCTTCCCATCCCCGTGGGTCACTAGGCACATGAATATCAAGGTCCCTTGCCTGCCAATCTCGTCCTGTCCGCCTTTCCAGGCCGACAGAGCCCATCAGCAGGGGAGTGATCCCAAGCTTGTTTAACTGCTCTGCTATTTCTAAAAAGGCTTGAAACATTAGAGGTCCTCTTTCCTTAAAGGCTTAACGTCTTTGAGGAGTGGGTGGTTTTTATCTGCTTCTGAGACTTCTGCTTCTTCTAGGTTCTCCCATTTAATGTCGAGACTAGGGTCTGCGTAGTTGACAAAGGCATACTTGGGCTTGAGTTCCAAAGCCCAGTAGTCGTTAACCAAGTAGCTGTATGATACAAAGTCTGACAGAACTTGGAAACCATTGGCTACTCCGCGCGGAACGAAGATACCTTTTGATGCATCGATAACGGTTTGGTAGGTATTGCCGAAGGTTTCGCCTTCACGAAGATCCACCCAAGTTCCCAAAACCTTACCGCCATCTGCCACTGAAATGTATTTATCCCAAGGCTCTGCGTGAAGACCACGAAGAACGTTTTTGCGAGAGAAGGAAACATTATTTTGCAATTTTCCTTCTGCAAAGAAGCTTTCAGGGAAGCCGAGCGGCAACATTTTTTCCTTTTGGAAGTTCTCCTTGAACCAGCCACGGTTGTCACCATGAACAGGAATGTCAAATTCTAACATTCCGGGAATAGCTTCAACAGGACGAGCTGCTAGTGTTTTACCGAAAAAGTTTTCTGTCATTAGGCTTCTCCAATCAAACGGAGCAAGTATTGTCCGTATTCGTTTTTCTTGAGTGGCTGTGCCAATTCGTACACTTGTTCTTTTGTAATGTAGCCCATGCGGTAGGCAATTTCTTCCAAGTTTGCCACTTGAACGTTTTGCAAACGTTGAACTGTTTCGATGTACTGTGCAGCTTCCAAGAGACTTTCATGTGTCCCCGTGTCCAACCATGCAAAACCACGTCCCATCAATTCAACTGATAAATCACCTCGATCTAAGTAAGCCTTGTTTACATCAGTGATTTCCAGCTCACCACGTGGAGATGGTTTGATATTCTTCGCAATCTCAACGACATCATTGTCATAGAAATACAAACCTGTAACCGCAAAATTTGATTTTGGACTCTCTGGTTTTTCTTCGATAGAGATAGCATTCATATCTGCGTCAAACTCAACAACACCAAAGCGTTCTGGGTCTTTTACTTGGTAACCGAAGACAGTTGCTCCTTTATCTTTGCTTGCAGCACGTTGCAACATCTTGGTCAAGCCATTTCCATGGTAAATGTTATCCCCCAAGATAAGGGCTACATGGTCGTCACCGATGAATTCTTCGCCGATAATGAAGGCTTGTGCAAGTCCATCTGGGCTTGGTTGTTCTGCATATGAGAGAGAAATTCCCAACTCAGAACCATCACCAAGCATATCCTTGAAACGTGGTAGATCCTGAGGAGTAGAAATAATTAAGATTTCTTTAATCCCAGCCAACATGAGTGTTGACAATGGGTAATAAATCATTGGTTTGTCATAAATCGGCATCAGCTGTTTAGAAGCTGCGCGTGTCAATGGGTAGAGACGAGTCCCAGACCCACCTGCCAGAATAATACCTTTCATATAAGAGTACCTTCCATCAATTAATATCAGTTCATTATACCATATTTTTCATCATACTGTCATAAGAAAAAAGCCTGATAGCCAGACTCTTCTCAAATATACTTTAATTCACCCCAGGGCAACATCTAAAATCATCATAATAATAAAACCAGCCATGAGTCCTAGAGTAGCAATATCCGTATTGCCATTTGTCTGCGACTCTGGAATGAGCTCTTCTACGACGACAAAAATCATGGCTCCTGCCGCAAAGGAGAGGGCATAAGGTAAAATAGGCGTCATAAAGGTGACCGCAAAAGCCCCTATGACTGCTGCAATCGGCTCGACAATCGCTGACATTGATCCCCAGTAAAAAGCTTTCCACCTAGATGCACCGTCTGTACGAATTGGGATAGCTAAGGCTGCACCTTCAGGAATATTTTGTATACCAATCCCAATAGCAAGGCCGATTGCGCCGATAAAAGCTGCTGGACTATAGTTAGAAGCAAGTGCGCCAAATGTCACACCGACCGCCAAGCCTTCAGGAATATTGTGAATTGTAATGGCTAAGAAGAGCAGGGCTGTTTTGGATAGATTTTTTCTCTCCTTCTCACCACCGCCTTCTGCCTTATCTTTATCATTTCCCAAATGTAAATGCGGAACCCAGGCATCTACCAAGCGTAAAAAAATACCACCTGCTGCAAAACCTACTGCTGCTGGTATCCAAGCCAAATTGCCGTATAAACTTTCAGCATACTCAATTGATGGGGCTAATAATGACCAAAAAGAAGCCGCAATCATAACACCAGCTGCAAAGCCTAGCATGGTGTCTAGCAAACGACGACTAACTGTCTTAAAGAAAAATACAACGGCAGATCCCATAATCGTACAAAACCATGTGAATAAACCACCTAGCAAAGCCTGTAGAACTACAGATTGATTAGTAAACCAAGTCATAACTAACATCCTATCCTGTTTAATCTTGCATATCCTAATAAATTAAGATACCCTAATTTATTATAAAATTCAAGCTTTTTCACTTAAATAAATAAGAAAATATCTAAAAAATAAAAGACCTAAAACTACATTAAATGTCGTCTTGGTCTTTCCATAATTAGGTACTGATTAATTTATCACAAATGTCTAAACGGATTGGTTGAAACAGTTGAAGGTAGAATTTCGACATCCCAACCTTCATTTGCCTTCCACGTTTCCAACAATTCAGCAATTTTCTTGATAAACAAGGCTTCGATATGATGGCCTGGATCAATAGCCAGCAAGCCCTGGGTCAGCATATCCTGACCCGTATGGTAGTAAATATCGCCTGTGATGTAAACATCTGCCCCCTTGGCAAGAGCCTCATGGTAGTAAGACCCACCACTACCTCCACAGATGGCTACACGGCTGACATACTGCTTGGCTTGATGCCCATAGGTCACTAGACGGACAGCATCTAGACCAAAGACAGACTTGACTTTCAAAGCCAAATCCTCCAAAGTCTGCTCTGCTATTGTCCCCACACGACCAAGCCCCTGCCCCTCGGCAGTTTCAATCAAGTAGGTAGTATCTTGAATTTCTAATAGTTCACAGAACCAGTCGTTGAGACCACCCTCAACCACATCAATATCTGTATGACTGACATAGACTGCAATATCATACTTAATCAAATCAAGATACATTTTAGTTTGCGGATTGTCACCCACCAAATCCTTTATAGGACGAAAAATCGGAGCGTGCTTGACGATAATCAAATCCACCTTTTTATCAATCGCCTCTGCCACTGTTGTCTCACGAATATCCAGAGCCACCATGACACGTTGAATCTCTTTATTAAGGGTACCAATTTGCAGCCCTTTGACATCGCCTTCCATAGCTAAAGAAGGGGGACAAAAGGCTTGATAGCGCTCAATAACCTGACTAGCTAACATGGAGTACCTCCTGAATTTGTTGGATTTTTTGGGAAATGGCAAAGCGGTCACCTTGGCGTTCAGATGGAACTTGTTCCAAAGCAAAACTTAATTTTTCAAGTTCTCTTCTCCACTTTTTGACGAAAACTGGCGAAGCCTCCTCTAGTAGATAGGGACCAAAACGCTGTTCAACTTCTGATAATCTCATCTGTCCTGATTCTGCAACGAGGATTTCATATAACTTTCCATTTTCTTCCAGAATCTTTTCAGCAACCAATCTAAAACCATTTTTTTCCAACCATCGACGCACATCATCTTCACGATTATTTGGCTGGAGTATCAACCGTTCAATGGTCGCAAGCTTTTCTTTTCCTGCTTCTAAGATTTCCGAAATCAAGCGTCCCCCCATACCTGCTATGGTCACGGCAGTCATCTGGTCAGACGTCTCAAACGCACCTAAGCCATTTGCTAAACGGACTAGAATTTTTTCTGTTTGTCCCGCCTGCTCTACATTCTGGAGCGCTGACTGATAGGGACCTTGAACAACTTCCCCTGCAATAGCAAAATCAATGCGCCTCTGCTCTACCAAAAAAAGAGGGAGATAAGCATGGTCACTCCCTACATCAACTAGCCGTGCCCCTTGTGGGACAAAACTTGCGACTGTTTCCAGCCTTTTAGATAATTTTGTTTCCATATCAATCTTTCCAGAGATCCATTGCATCAAGAAAGTCACTTGAAACAGTCACATTCTTAGGAGTCTGAATTTCTCTTTCTGCATTTTTCGCTTCTACTTGCGCAACTGTAGTAATTCCCTCACGGCGCCAGTTTCGTAGAATAGCTTGGATATATTTCCAATTTGTTTTGTTGTTAAAAACAGCTTCTTTCAAGGCTGCACGAACCAAATCAATCGAAGTTTTGTCATCCTCAATAGTCTTCTGCAAATCTTCGATTTCAAACGGCGATAAAAAGCGGCCCAATTCACGCTCAAAATCACCCACCAAGGTCTTCAAATCATTCTCTGGCTGCACAATCTCAACTGCCTGTTTTGGAGTTAACAGAGCATCCAATTTTTCAAAAGCAGGAAGCGCATCGAATATCATTTCAATTTCACCAGCAATACTGATTGTCTTAAATTCTAAGAGTCCAGCATCTTGGAGATTTTCAATAGCTTGATTGACCTGGGCAACTGTTTTACCAGTAGCTTGAGCAATCTCACTAGGCGCTAATGATTCGATAGCTGAAGAATTTTGATAAAAGAAAAACTGCCAAATCAAAAAATCATCTGCCGACGGAAAAAGCTCTTGATAGTGGAATAATATTGCTGCTGGCAGGACCAAATGTCCCTGACGAAATTGCTGTGAATAGTTCATACTTCCTCTTTAAAGACTAGCTGACTGGGCTGATTGTTCAAAGATATGCCAGTCGTATGGAGTTTCTTGATAGACAGCGTAATTCACCCAGTTGGTAAAGAATTGTGCTGCTGGTAAATTCCAAGAGAGAGATGGTTTGCTTGTAGGGTCATCTTCTTTGAAATAATTTTCCGGTAAATGGGGATTTTTTCCAGCTATACAATCACGTTGGTATTCCTTAGCTAGGGTATCCCTATCGTACTCTAAATGTCCAAAACTATAAATTTCTCTTAAATCCTTGCTGGCTAAAATGGATAGGCCAACTTCTGGACCTTGTGATAAAATCGTCAACCCACTCAGATGGGCAATATCTGCTTCTCTTACTTCCGTATAACGGGAGTGTGGCGAACGAAATTCATCGTCAAATCCACGCATAAGAGGGCTAGTTGGATTAGTCACTTCTTGACAATATACGCCTGATAGTTTTCGAGACATACTGTGTTTGGGTACACCATAGCGTGCATACAAACCTGCCTGTGCACCCCAACAAATGTGCAATGTTGAATAAACATGTGTTTTTGACCAATCAAAAACTTGAGTAAGTTCTTGCCAGTAATCAACTTCCTCAAAGGGTAAGTTTTCAACTGGTGCTCCTGTCACGATGAGCCCGTCAAAATAGCTATCCCTGACCTGCTCAAAAGTCTTATAAAACTGCTTCAAATGGTCCGAGTGTGTATTTTTGGACTCGTGACTAGCCATGTAGAGAAATTCAACCTCTAGCTGTAAAGGAGTGTTAGCCAAAAGACGGAGCAACTGAGTCTCCGTCACTATCTTCTGTGGCATGAGATTGAGAATAAGGATTTTGATAGGACGAATGTCCTGATGACTAGCTCTGTCACTATCCATCACAAAAATATTCTCTTTTCTCAAAATTTCAACTGCTGGTAATGATTTTTCAATTTTAATTGGCATAAGCAACCTCCCAATTTTCTTATATTTATTATAAGACAGGTTGCTATGCAATTCAATTAGAATAAAAATAGGACCAGTTATAATTTTTGACTATAACCTTAGATTAATAGTGCATCAAAACCTTGTAGTCGTAATCGCCGATTGCTTCGCGGCCTTTCAAATCATCTAGCTCAATCAAGAAGGCACAGCCAGCAACGATACCGCCAAGCTTTTCAATCATTTCGATCGTTGCTTTTACAGTACCACCAGTTGCCAACAAGTCATCGACAATCAAGACACGTTGTCCTGGTTTGATTGCGTCTGCATGCATCGTCAATGTATCTACACCATATTCTTTTTCATAATCAGCTGAGATAACCTCACGTGGTAACTTACCTGGCTTACGAACTGGTGCAAAACCGATTCCCAATTCAAAGGCAACTGGACATCCAACAATGAAACCACGCGCCTCTGGCCCAACAATCATATCGATTTGCTTATCTGTCGCATACTGAACGATTTCACGTACTGCATAGCTATAAGCATTTCCATCTGCCATCAAAGGGCTAATGTCACGGAATTCGATACCTTCTTTTGGATAGTTAGGAATTGTTGCGATGTAATCTTTTAAGTTCATTTGTCTCTCTCTTTTTAAAAATAATTTTTACTCTTCATTATACCATGAAATTGTTTTTTGGTACATTTCAGACCTATATCTTTAGCAAATCGTCTCCTCACATTCGCCACACAAGCGGCCCTGCTATGTCCACCATAGGAAAAGCTTCCTTGCTGATTAAAGTAAGACTGCTCCCAGCCAACCTCATTTCTTCCTTTATCAACTGATAAAAGCTAGTTGAGGCAAAAATAGTAGCTTCTTTTATAAAATTTTGAACAAATGCTGGGATGTCTTCTTGTTTTAGAGGCAACAGTTGTTTCAGGAAAAACTTTTTGATGGCTCTTTCTGACCATCCTACTCGCCGTAATTCAATCAGTGCGTGCTTTATTTCGGTTATCTGTTCAAGATTTTTCAACAGACTTTTTTGCCTGATAAACCTATAAGTGTAGAGAAGCGTTCCAATCACTCCAACAACAACCAGAGCTTCTACTGTCATCAAACGCGACCACATAGCCATTCATAAATTTCCTGAACAGTACCAAGCGCCATCAACTCTTGTTGGATAACTGTTTCTTTCAATTCTTGATATATTTGACTTTCTGAAATCTCTCGCTTCTGCGCCTCTTTGTTGACCCGCATGACCCCATCCGTAATCGTGACGAATTCTAATTCTTGGAAAATCTGAATCATTTTAACCAATAGACTGTCCTTAATTTTTAAGTAACCAGCCAAATCTTTCAGTTTGTAGCGGACATCAAACTCATCAAATTGGTAAATAGTCTTATACAATTTAGCGAATTGTTCTCGGCTACCATAACCATCTAGATAGTACGGTTTGGCAATTTCATTTTTAAAATAAATGGCTTCAAATTCTCTTTCTTGGAAATAGCTGCGCAGACTGCTGATATCTTCTGGCAAAGTCGCAAGGACAATAGCAGATTCACTAGTCACAGGATGATTAATGTCCAAAATTGGGACTCCTGCAGGAATAGGATGTTGTTTTCCACGAATATTATAAAGTTGAACACCATTGACCCGAGCATCAACCAACATGAGCTGAAGACTGGTATTGCCATTCCATTGATTGACAGACAAGGTGACCGCTAGTTCTAAGCCCTTGGCCTGTGAAAATTCCAAGGCTAGATTGCCCTTACCAAAAGCAACCACATCAAATCCAGCAGCACCTTTAGTAATGCGTAGTTTCAAATGGGCATTATTCTGCCCCATGGTTCTTGCTGATTCCACCTGAAAGTCTCTGATGTAGAATACAGGCTTTTTATTATCCATGCCGTAAGGCGCAAGCTTCTCGAAAGATTTTAGAGTATCTAGGGTTAATTCCTCTAAATCCAATTCTTCATCTAAGACCAGCGAAGACTTGCTGGATAAATCCAATTTATTTTCGATAATGTAGTCTGACAAGGTTAGAGCAAGCTCTTCGAGTTTGTCAACTTCCAAGGTCATACCTGCTGCACCAGCATGGCCACCAAAGGCGATAAATAGGTCCTGATGATCTTTAAGGGCCTTGAAAATGTCAACCGCTTCAACAGAACGAGCCGAACCCTTTGCCTTACCATCTTCAATAGACAAGACGATAACAGGCTGGTGCAATTCTTCTAGTAGGCGTCCTGCTACAATCCCTAAAACACCTGGGTTCCAACCTTCTTTAGCCAGAACTTGAACAGGTCTATCATGACGGAGCATGGTTTTTGCTTCATCGTAAATTGCTTGGACGACGTCTTTGCGTTCTACATTTTTACTGTCAATCATGAGAGCAATCTCATGGGCCTCTTCGTCATCAAAACCAGTCAGTAATTCGATGGCTGGATTAGGATCATCGAGTCGACCAAGGGCATTCAACCTCGGAGCAAGTTGGAAACCAACTGTTTCTTCATCAATACTGTCTATGTCAATACCAGCTATCTTTATCAACTCTTGCAAACCTGCTCGCTCAGTCTGTTTGAGAAGGGACAGACCATATTTGACCATGACACGATTCTCATCGGTCAAGCTAACCATATCAGCGATGGTGCCAATTGCGACCAAATCCAGCAAGTCTGCATGAACCGTTTCAAGAAGGGCACAGGCCAATTTGAAAGCCACACCGCAGCCCGCCAAATGTTTGAAGGGATAATTTCCCTCTGGATGCTCTGGATGTACAATCGCATAGGCATTGGGAAGGGTTTCCTGCATGGAATGGTGGTCTGTCACGACAACATCGACACCCATTTCCTGGGCATAGGCAATCGCTTCATGACCCGCTACGCCATTGTCCACCGTCACAATAAGAGAAATCCCCTGCTGCTCAATAAAATACTTGTAAACTGATTGATTTGGCCCATAGCCATCTGTGAAACGGTTAGGAAGATAAACTTGGACTTCTGCCCCCATTTCCTCCAGAGTTTCTTTCAGAATAGATGCCGAGGTCATACCGTCTGCGTCATAATCTCCATAAATCAAAATTTGTTCGTAATCTTCGATTGCTCGGCGAATCCGCTCCACCGCCTTGTCCATATCATGTAGTAAATAGGGATCGTGAAAGCCTTCTAAGCTTGGTTGTAAGAAAGTATGCAATTCTTCCGCCGAATGGATGCCACGTTCATACAGCAACTTAGCCGCTACCGGATCCACTCCTTCTTTTTTAGCAATTTTGATAAATTGTTCATCAGAAAAACCGGTCAATAATTGCCAGTCATAATTGGGTTTTATCACGTTTTTTTACTCCTTAATACTCAAAATCACAAGTAACCTGTAACTTTTCCGAGTATAAACTATCTTTCTATTATACCATTTTCCAGGAAAAATGGAGCAAGGTAAGACCGAAACAGAATGTCGATCCCTTGCTCCATGAAGAACTAATAGTGCAATTTATAATAAAGGTGAAATAATTCGCAGTAGGGCTCCTCCCAAACGCTTATACCAAGAGTACGTTTTATGGAAGGTTAGAAGGTTAATTTGCTGTGATTTTTTGAAGGAATGAGTAAAGTCATCCTTAATAGCTGCCAAAACTGCCGAATGATTGTAAATATAGAGACCACATTCAAAATTAAGATAAAAAGAGCGAAAATCCATATTCACCGTACCAACAGTAGCTTTCTTATCATCGACCAAAACAACTTTGGAATGGACAAACCCAGGCTGGAATTCAAAGATTTCAATTCCTGCTTCCAAGTAAGTCGGAAAATCAGTACGAGCAGCCAAATAAGCCGATTTTTTATCGTAGATATGCGGGAGCAGAATGCGAACCTCGACTCCACGCTTCGCAGCATAAGTCAAATTATCAATCATTTCATCATCCAACACTAAGTAGGGTGTCATGATATAAATATAATCCGTTGCCGACTGAATCATGTCTAGGCAGACTCGTTTGGCTACCTCATCTCCATCAAATGGATTCTCGCCATACGGAAGGAAGAAACCTTCAGCATCAACGGTTTCCGTCTCTAAATCTTTATGCGTTTTGAGGTATTTTAGGTCATCTGTCTCTGTCTTTTCATTGTAATTCCACATTTGAAGGAACATCAACGTAAAGTTTGCAACAGCTTCTCCCCTAATCATAATCGCTGCGTCTTTCCAGTAACCAAAACGCACTTTCTTGTTGATGTATTCATCTGCGATATTAATGCCACCAGTAAAGGCAACCTTTCCATCAATAATCGCAATTTTTCTATGGTCACGGTTATTTTGCACCGTAGATAAGGCTGGGATAATTTGAGAAAATACTTTGGCTTTTATCCCATATTTTCTCAAGGTTTTATAGTAATTATAGGGAAGATTGGTCAGTGAATTCATCCCATCATACATAAAACGAACTTCCACCCCTTGCGCTGCCTTTTCCTTCAAAATGTCAAGGATGGAATCCCACATATATCCCATATCGACAATAAAGTACTCCATGAAAATATACTGCTCTGCCTTTTTCAATTCTTCTAGTAGAGCTTCAAATTTTTCCTGACCTGTCGAAAAATAGACGGCATCCGTATTGGTATGAATTGGGTAGCCAACGTACTCACTCATGAAGTGAGCTAATTTCAGTTGCTCCTTATCTTCCCGCTCTAATGCCTTCATGACCTTTTCAGACGTCTTACTATACTCCCTAAGTCTTTGTGCTTGCTTATGAAAATTTTTACGATAGCGTTTGGTTTCGATGTTGGACTGCAAAATAAAATAGAATAGAGCACCAAAAATCGGAATACCAATGACAAAAACAATCCAGGTTAACTTAAAACTGGTATTCATCGGTCTATTGATGATTGAAATAGCCACAAAAATCGAAAAAATTTGCAAAACAATCAATAGAGCAGGCATATAGGTAGCTGCCGAACCTACCAACCATAGAATAAGGAAAATGGTTAGAACGATCAAACTAATGACGATAAAGGTCCGACTGTATATAATTTTCCAAAGTTTTTCCATACATCTCTCCCTTATTTTTTTACCATTATAACAGATTTTAGTTCATTATCCTACTCAAAATAAATAGTTTTTATGATCCGATATTTCTGAATATTTTAAATATATAAACATATTCAATTTATATTGTAAAGACATATATTTTTTGATAAGATAGGCATGAAATAACCCGTTTTAATTTACTACCCAGTACACATTATCAAAAGGAGGAAGTTCGTATGAAACTTTCATATAAGAAAAGGCTGTTGAATCAAGTCCTGCTTGCCTCAACAGTTCTTTTAGCTACATCTCTCGCTCAGGGAACGGTCTTCGCAAATACAGAGGAGATGCCAACTACTGCTAGTAAAACAGTGACTCCACTGCCTGAAGAGACTCCTATCATGGAAACTAGCACAAGCGAAGCTACAGATAATCTTGTAGAAGGGAAGGAGATAGAAAAACAAACTGAAGAAATAGCAGATACTTCTCCTACACCTGTTTCCACAGAAGAAGGTACAACATCTTCCGAGCCCAATGCCGAGGAAACTACGCTCAAATCAGCTAATAATGATAGTCAGGATACTACAGAAGAAAAATCTGCCGTACCGACTATTGATACAATTACACTCGAAACAAAAACTGTCTATCTATCGGAAGCAGTCACTATCACAGAATCCGTCACTCTTCCAGATACGACTGAAAAAATAGAATGGACATTGGATGGAAAGCCTATTTCCGAATGGAAAACCTGGAATTTGAAAGAGGGAGATTTCATAGGCGATACATTTATCACTGTAGAAGAAAGCAGACAGAACAACCAACTTCATTTGAATATCCAGCTCGCAGCTCTCTTTGGAGAAGATTTGAGTAAACGGACACCGAGTAATATTCGCCGTACCTATCGACATTTTATAAAAGATATGCTGTTGGAAGGTACTAGTGCCGATGGAAACCTGACCATTTCAAAAACTCTTCATTTCCGTCCTTATGAAGCCTACCGTACACATGAGGAAATGTTGACAGAGATTGAGGAAACTAAAGATAATGCTGCGACCGACCGCTTAGTAAGGATTGAGTCAATTGGTCAATCAGCTGAAGGTAGAGATATAAAAATGGCTGTTGTGGCTAAAGATCAAGCAAGTATTGATAAATATCTTACTGAAACAACGCCACTCATGCTGACCCAACCCGACCAGATGCTGAAAGAGTTGCAAGCTGGAACCTTCGACTATAAATTACCTATTCTCATCAACAACACTCATGCTGATGAACAACCCGGCATAGATGTGGTAACTAGCCTATTCAAAGAATTTGCACAAAAAGATACCATTACTTTCCCATCTACAGATGCCGATGGAAATCCTGTTACTCTGCATTTAAAAGTGACAGATTTGTTAGATAAATTTATCTTCTTGTTCAATTTCACAGAAAATCCTGATGGCGATGTTAAAAACTTGCGTTCACTAGTAAATGGTTTGGACCCTAACCGTGATACTGGTTTCCAAGTAAATCCAGAAACACAAGCCATCGTCCGTCAAATCCACAAATGGAATCCAATATCTGTTTTAGATATTCATGGTTTTGTATCTGGATTTCTCATCGAGCCTGCCACTCCGCCACATGACCCGAACTTTGAATATGATTTACTAGCCGATATTATGCTGGAAAAAGCTCACGAAATGGGCCGAGCAGGTATTGCAAATTCTAAATATGAACGCTACACCATCCCTAAAGTCCACTGGGGAAATGGTTGGGACGATTCCTTCTCAGGCTATACAGCGGTGTATGCAATGTACCACGGTATTCTTGGACATACGATTGAAATTCCAGAAGGAAATCAAGAATCATTCAAGGCGGGATTCTTTGCTGTTTTGGGCGGTGTTCACAATATGGCAACCAAGCCAGACAGTCTCATGGAAATGCGTCTCAAATACTATTCTCGCGGCGTCAATAAGGTAGAGGATCCAAAGGCAGAGTCTGAATTAGTCGGACCAGACGGAGCTATTGTCGGACGTGTCAAAAAAGACCAACCAAAATTCTTCCCAGACTACTATGTGATTCCTATGACGCTCGATAAACACAACGATATGCAAGAAGCATTTAAGATGATTGAATATTTCAATCGTAATGGGGTTGTTGTCAAGGAATTAACTGAAGATGTTGGAAACTTCCGCAAGGGCGACCTAGTTGTCGATATGGCTCAAGCCAAACGAGGATTCGCTAACCATGTCCTCTACGCTGGTTCTGATGAATCTGCTTGGGGAGCCATGTATGCTGAATTGGTAGTCAACTTCCCTGATATGAAAGGCTTTAGTGCCAAGGCTGTATTTGAAGAAAATGCCTTTAGCGGCAAATTAGGTAGCATCACATGGACAAAAGCTCCACGTACTACGGAAATTGATTTCAAAGCGCCTTACTATATCGTCGCAAACACATCTGAAAGCGCCGTTCAGGCCATTAATCAAGCCATCAAATCAGGTGCTAAGGTCTACCTTACAGACGATGGCTACATCATGGAAACTGACCAATTTAGCCACCTACTGGACACCTATGCTCTATACGGCGAGCCTCTCTATAAGAAGCCTCTTGGACAAGAATTGAAAGCAATGAAGGTATATGCTCCTTCACACTCTTATAGTTGGGCAGGTGACTTTGCCATTCTTGCAAATGCTGCACTTGCGGTAGAACGAATGGGCTTTGAAATTGTCAATAGCGCAGATGAGGCTGATGCTATCATTCTCGAATCAGATCAATTCGATGCCAGTGTATTTGGTAAGAAACCAATTATCATCGTAGGTGGTGTCGCCATGCAAAAACTGGAGGAATTAGGAATCTTAGCAGGTTTCAATGCGGAACAATTTACAGATGGTGGTGACTATGAAGGTCTCATGCGGACTATTATTGATGATAAAGATCCATTAACAAGTGGCTACGCTATGAATGGACTTTTCTATTCCAACTCCGGTAATTGGATTGAAGGCATCCCTGAAGGATTTAAAACACTTGTTAAAATTGCTGACAAAGATTATTATATCGCAGGGTGGTGGCCTGGTCATGATAAATTAGCCAATAAAATTGTCGCCATCGCTGGAAATTATCAAGACCAACCTCTCTTTATCTATGCAGGTAATCCAACAAACAAGGTCCACCCTGTTCACTTCTTCCGTTGGGTGTCCAACGCCCTATTTGGTAGCCAATTAGCAACCTTAGAAGACTTACCAGCTGTAGAAATTCTTGTACCACAACCTGAAATGCCAAAAAATATTCTGGTTGAGGCGCCAAAAACTGCTACAGTAGTACATGCCACCAAGTCTACCGATGCAAAACAACTACCTCAAACAGGTGAAAAAACAAACTATATCGCTGTCGCATTAGGTAGCCTACTTCTAGGCAGTATCTCCTTACGTAGAAAAAAGCGTAGCTAGTATACACGAAAACGCCGAGTGTTATGAACTGCTCCCTGTCAAGTGGACAATGAAATAATAAAAGATTAGGCGACGGCCTTGTTCCTCATTTCAAGAGGGGCAAGGCCGTTGTTGCGTTCTTGAAATCGTTGATGATTATAAAAATAGATGTAGGCATCAATATCTGAAACTAGCTCCTCAAAGGTCTTATACTTCTTCAAATCATAGCACTCCGTCTTAAAGTGCCCAAAGAGACTCTCAATTGGTGCGTTGTCAATACACTTACCAACACGAGACATAGAGCGTGTCATCTGATACTGAGTCGTTAAACGGTAATAATCTTTCGAAGTATATTGTGAACCTCGGTCGCTGTGAATCAATG